>JAKSJT010000122.1 GCA_024402125.1 Bacteroidales bacterium | reverse complement strand
AAGAGTCTCCAGGGCACATGCCCTGAAGACTCAGATTATGAGATGTATTTACAATTCTATATTACCACTCGAAAGCCTGACCTGTCTTCTCCATCTTCTGGGTCTGATGAGCAAGCTTCTCTCTAAGAGACGGCTGAGCGGAAATATCAATATCAGAGAACACAAGTTTTGTCGGATCAAGAGTGAACTCCTTCTCCTTCGGGCCCTTAACTGTGACTGTATCACCCTGTGTCCATGCAGAATATGTAACCTTACCGTCAGCTACCACAGCAACTCTAAGAGTCTTCTTGCCGTAGTCCTTCTGACCTGCTGTCTGGGTCATGGTAACTGTGATATTACCCTTCTTGTCAGTTGTTGCGGAGAACTCATACTGAGCATACTCGCCCTTTCTGTACTCGAATCCATCCTTGCCGTCCTCGTACATCACTCCTGATGCAACTCCGTCAAGAGTGTTCACCCAAAGAGTAAGGCTGTCTGTCCTATATTCCTCAGTGTTCTGATAGAGGTTTGCTGTAGGAACGATAGAACCGGCTCTCTGTGCAACAAATGCCTGATACATGTCATCCTTGCTCTCAAATGGAATGATATCCCAGTCTCCCTTAGGAAGAACAGGATCAGTTGCCCATCTTGGGATAATCATGAGGTCATCTCCAAGCATGTACACTCTCTGTTCGGCTCTAAGTGATGTATCCTTTTCATCAGCCATGAAAAGAGGTCTCATAACTGGCATGCCGCTAGTTGAAGCCTCACGGAAAAGAGTGTAGATATATGGCAGAAGCATATAGCGTCTATTTACTGCTGTGCGGCAGATTGCCTCGATTCTTTCACCGAATACCCATGGCTCCTGGTCAATGGTTCCCTTAGCTGCGTGGTTACGCACAAATGGGAAATACACACCCGTTGCATACCAGTGAGCAAGAAGTTCTGCATCTGTATCAGCACCGAATCCACCCATATCAGGGCCATTGAAAGGCTGACCTGAAAGACCAAGGTTAAGGGTCATCGGGATAGACATCTGAAGATGCTCCCAGCATGCCATATTATCACCAGTCCAGGTGGCACCGTACTTCTGACCACCAAGGAAATTGTCTCTGGAGAGGACAAAAGGACGCTTGTCTGGATATGCAAGAAGAGATCCCTCCCTTGAAGCCTTGACCATATTCATTCCGTAGATATTGTGATATCGAAGGTGAGAATCCTCCATAAATCCGTCTCCACCAAGATGAACTGCATCCTCATCCATAGTACCACTGCGGACATCGAATACAGATGGCTCTTTCATATCATTCCATATGCCGTCAGCACCCTTAAGCATGAAGTCTCTTGTAAGTCCGCGCCACCATGACCTCACCTCATGACGGGTATAGTCAGGGAAAGCACACTGACCTGGCCATACTCTACCTGTGAAGAGGCTTCCATCAGGTTTTCTGATAAAGTAGTCACCAGCCTTACCCTGGTCGTACACGAAGTATCCGTCCTCTACCTTGATACCTGGATCAATCATATAGACAGTCTTCATGTTCCTTGCGTGGATGTAGTCCTGAAGCTTCTTTGGCTGCGAGAATGTCTTAGGATCATATGTAAACACCTTGAACTGATCCATATAGTCGATATCCATCCATACAACATCGCATGGGATATTCTTAAGACGAAGACTGTCCACAATCTCCATCACTCTTCTGTCAGGATAGTAGCTGTATCTGCACTGCTGGTAGCCGATAGCCCACATAGGTGGAAGTTCCATTGTTCCGGAGAGCTTGGCAAGAGCCTTAAGCACTTCCTTTGAGTTCTCCTTCTCAATGACAACGACTCTGAACTGAGGACCCTCTGAGGTGAAGGTAAGCATTCCGTCCTCTGCCTTAAGGGAAGACTTCCAGGTATTGTCCGCGATAATACCATAAGCAGTTCCATCTTTTCTGAGACCAAGCACCCATGGATGAGACTGATAGAGGCTCTTGCCTCCATTTTTCATGTATCCGTAGTTGTCCGAGTTCCAGAAGATCACTTCCTTTCCGTTTCTTCTAAGATCACCGACAACTTCACCGGTTCCATAGATATCATCATCAGCACCGATAGCAATCTTCACAACAGCCTTGCCCCCTACTTCCGAATACTCCGGCTTAATTCTCCATGATGAAGGAACATCACCCTTAGGAGAAAGCTCACGCTCAAAGATAGCTGAAGGAAGAAGCTTTTCCGCCTGGAAATTCTTTGGATAGAAGGCAGCGATGCCTTCATCAACCATAAATGAACTCTGGGCAGAAGCGCTGATAGCCATACAGAGAATGGCAGCACTTATTAGAATCTTTTTCATTTGCTAAAAGACAAATATTAGTTCTTTCTTCCAATGAATGTAAGTCTAGACCAGATCTCCTCAAGTGGTCCACGCTTATGGTTAGTTGTCCACCACTTGCAGAAGAAGTAGAGGCAAACAAGGAATACGATAGACATAAGGAAGCTGACACCGTGACCGCACTTTGTCCAGAGGTTAAGACCCCAGTTGTAGAACAGGAATCCACCTACAAGAGACTGAATGAGGTAGTTGGAAAGTGACATCTTTCCAATGTATGAAAGCGGATGAAGAATCTTCTGGAAGTCCGTCCTGTAGTAAAGAAGGAGGATAGAAGAAACATAGAATGTTGTCATGCAGAAGTTTCTCCACATTGAAAGGAGTGTTCTGAGGCTTGATGAGATTGTTCTGGACTCAACAAGGCTAGGAAGACTTGTCTCAAGAGTATAGAATACGATACCTGCGCAGAATGATATTACAAGAGCCTTTGTCCACATCTTGAGGTTATTGCCCTCATCAAGGAAAAGACGCTTTCTACCAAGGAGAAGGCCGACAACAAAAAGAAGGAGTGTCTGTGTGAAACGGCCGTGCTCAATAGCATAACCGACATTGAGATGCACGCCATACTTGAGGTTTGCCATTGCAACATCAATGAAACCACCTTCAGCACAAGGCTTCATGACAGGACCCCAAAGCTTGAATACACCAAGGCTTAGAGGCTTAAGGTCAGGATTGATCATGCCTCCGAAGATATGGAAGAGTTCAATAGGCTGCAGGAAAAGAACGATAGCGGCAGCAACCAGAACCTTGTTGGAAGCCTTCACAAATGGAATAAGAAGAAGTCCGATAATCGCATATGTGCAAAGGATATCACCGTTGTAGAAAACAAGGTCGAGCATACCCCAAAGGAAAAGAAGAACCATTCTCCAGGCGAATCTTCCCCTGAAGTCAAAACCTTTCTTCTCCTGGTTATGATGCTGGATATAGCAGCTGAATCCGAAAAGAAGTGCAAAGATTGCATACATCTTGCTTGATCCGAGGAACATCACCATGTTGAAGATGCTGGTGTCAAGTGCAGTAGCCTCTGGAAGAGTACGGAAGTTCATATGCTCCAGGAAGTGGATGATAATGATTCCGCAGACTGCGAAACCACGAAGAGCGTCAACGGCACTAACTCTCGTTGACTTGATCTGTTCTGTCATATTAGTAGTACTGTTTGGTTATTAACTTGCGAATTTAACCATAAATGAGGAAAATAAGAAAACTCCCACAAATAGAATCTACTTGTGGGAGCATCAAATATAAGAAGTGTTTTCTTCTGGAATTAAGCCTCTGGAGCTGCCTCTCTTGCCTTAAAGTACTCGAGATCCTCAGCCTGGAAGTTCTGAACATATGCGTAGTTTGCGCAAGCGTCAGACTCAGCGAAACGAACATATACATTAACATTCTTCTCGAAGAGCTCAGCACATCTGTTAGCGTCAGAGATAAGAAGAAGAGAAATCATGATATCACCGGTCATATCATAGAGCTTACGACCGAGGAAATCCTGAACAGGCTGGCTTCCGAATGCCTTAACTGTCTCGATTGCCTCTTCATACTTCTCAACCATCTTGGCAACTCTTGCCTGGAGTGGCTTAAGGCTCTCTGCAACTTCCTCAGAAAGCATATCCTTCATGATGTTGACATATGTACCGTTTGTGATATAACGGATAGCAGCAACAACCTGAAGCTGAGTTGTACCCTCATAGATAGAGAAGATACGGGCATCACGGAAAAGACGCTGACACTTGTACTCCATGATGAAACCTGAACCACCGTGTACAGATACTGAATCATAAGCGTTCTGGTTTGCATACTCTGATGTCATACCCTTTGAAAGCGGTGTGAATGCATCAGCAAGTCTAGAGTACTTCTTCATCTCATCACGCTCCTCTGGAGTAAGCTTGCGCTCTCTGGAGATATCCTCAAGAGTCTTGTAGAGGTCCACGTAACGAGCTGTCTGGTAAAGAAGGCTTCTACCACCCTCAAGCTTTGCCTTCATACGGGCAAGCATGTCGTATACTGGTGGCATGTCAATAATCTTAGTATTGAACTGAGCACGCTCCTTAGAGTATGCAAGTGCCTCATTGTAAGCCTCCTGGCTAAGACCAGCTGACTGAGCACCGATACCAAGACGAGCACCGTTCATAAGAGCCATCACATACTTGATAAGACCGAGTCTAGGGCTACCACAGATTTCTGCCTTAGCATTCTTATATGTAAGCTCACATGTTGGTGAACCATGTATACCAAGCTTATGCTCGATGTGACGAACGTCTACGCCACCGTCTCTCTTGTCATAAATGAACATTGAAAGACCACGTCCATCCTTTGTGCCTTCCTCAGAACGAGCAAGTACAAGGTGAATGTCAGAGTCACCGTTTGTGATGAATCTCTTTACACCGTTAAGTCTCCAGCAGTTCTCCTTCTCATCGAAAGTTGCCTTGAGCATTACTCTCTGGAGGTCAGAACCTGCATCTGGCTCAGTGAGGTCCATTGACATTGTCTCACCTGCACATACTCTTGGGATGTACTTCTGTCTCTGCTCCTCTGTACCGAACTCATAGAGAGTGTCAATACAGCTCTGGAGTGACCAGACGTTCTGGAAACTTGAGTCTGCAGCTGAGATTACCTCAGAAAGCATTGAGAAGACTGTGATAGGAAGGTTGAGTCCGCCGTAACGACGTGGCATCTCAACACCCCAAAGACCAGACTTTGTAATAGCATCAAGATTCTCGTATGTCTTGCTTGCGTAGATCATTCTGTTATTCTCAAGATGTGGTCCCTCGAGGTCCACGCTCTCAGAATTTGGAGCAATGATATTGGCAGCAACATCACCGCAGATTTCAAGAACGCTATTATATGAAGCAATAGCATCTTCGTAATCAACTGGTGCCTCAGGATAGATATCCTTTTCTGTGTATCCACGCTCCTTAAGCTCCACAATCCTCTTCATGAGAGGATGATTGAGATGGAACGCTAGTTCTGGATGATCGCTATAATAGTTTGCCATAATTTACTTGTTGTTTTGCTTGTAGTACTTGATAAGTTTTGGAACCACTTCCTCTACGCTGCCTACAATTACATAGTCAGCAATCTTGTTGATAGGTGCCTCAGGGTCTGTGTTGATTGAGATGATGATACCAGAGTCCTGCATACCTGCAAGATGCTGGATCTGACCTGAAATACCGCAAGCGATATACACCTTTGGATGAACTGTCACACCTGTCTGACCAATCTGACGGTCGTGATCAATCCAACCAGCGTCAACTGCTGCTCTTGAAGCACCAACTTCACCGTGGAGCTCCTTAGCGAGCTTGAAGAGCTGATCAAAGTTCTCCTTTGAACCTACACCGAAACCACCAGCGATAACGATAGGTGCACCCTTAAGGTTATGTTTAGCCTGCTCGATGTGACGGTCAAGAACCTTTACTACAAAATCAACTTCTGGAACATATTTAGCTACATCAGGATAAACTACCTCACCCTTGTAGTTCTCATCAAGGATCTCTCTTTTCATAACACCCTCACGAACTGTTGCCATCTGTGTGCGATTCTCAGGGTTTACGATAGTAGCAACGATGTTTCCACCGAATGCTGGACGGATCTGATAAAGAAGGTTATCGAAGTGCTGACCTGTCTTCTTGTCATCGAAATCACCGATTTCGAGCTGAGTACAGTCTGCTGTAAGACCACTTGTAAGTGAAGAAGACACTCTAGGACCGAGGTCACGACCGATAACGGTAGCACCCATAAGGCAGATCTGAGGGTTCTCCTCCTTGAAGAGGTTAACCAGAATGTCTGTATGAGGAGCTGATGTATAAGGGAAAAGACCCTCTGCATCAAAAACGAACAATTTATCTACGCCATAAGGGAGAATCTGGCTTTCCACCTGTCCCTTGATACCTGTTCCTGCAACAATGGCGTTGAGTTCAACTCCAAGCTGACTAGCGAGTTTGCGACCCTTGGTGAGCAACTCCTGAGATACTTCGGCAACCTTTGTGCCTTCAATCTCACAATATACAAATACGTTATTCATATGACTTGGGGTTATCCGATAATTTTATCGTTCAACAATTCCTGAACAAGACCTTCGATATCCTCATCTGAAGAAGTGAGAGTCTTGCTTTCCTTAGCCTGGAAAATGATGTTCTGAACAGACTTAACCTTTGTTGGAGATCCAGCAAGACCGCACTGGTTAGGATCACCGTCAACATCTGCTACAGTCCACTGTGTAAGTGTAAGGTAAGGACGCTCCTCATAGAGGTAGTTGTACTTATCATCAGCTACACGCTCAGATGGGCAGGTTGCTCTTCTGTACTTCATTGTAAGCTTAGCGTTAGCAGGGCGACAAGGAGCAGCGCTTCCGTTTACTGTGAGAACACATGGAAGAGGAGCCTCAACTGTCTCTACACCACCGTCAATATGTCTTCTAACTGTAATCTTTCCATCTTCACACTTGAGGACTTCCTCAGTGTAAGTGATCTGATTAAGACCAAGCTTCTGAGCAACCTGTGGACCTACCTGTGCAGTATCACCGTCGATAGCCTGACGACCACCGATAACAAGGTCAACGTCACCGATCTTTTTGATTGCTGTTGCAAGGGCATAAGAAGTCGCGAGTGTATCGGCTCCTGCGAACAGACGGTCAGTCAAAAGCCAACCTGTATCAGCACCACGATAAAGTGCTTCACGAATGATCTGTCCGGCACGTGGAGGACCCATAGTGAGAACTCCAACTGTTGAGCCTGGATTCTGTTCCTTAAGACGAAGAGCAGCCTCAAGAGCGTTCATGTCTTCAGGATTGAAAATTGCAGGCAGGGCAGCTCTATTGACAGTACCTTCGGCTGTCATAGCATCTTTTCCGACATTTCTGGTGTCTGGAACCTGCTTTGCGAGTACAACGATTTTCAAACTCATGATTGTTAAGTGTTTATTATTTAAGTTTTTAGTTGGGGAATCAATCCAAAAATGTTATAGTATAAATACTATAATCATCTACAAAACGGCCACAAATGTAACTATCTTATTCCAAATTTCAAAAAAACGGGGCCTGCAGATGCTGTTCCAGAGGCCTCCAGAAACGAAAAAGGCCGTAAATCGGATGATCTACGGCCTCAGTATAGACTAGCTTTGAGTATCTGCTAGTAGTTCTCTGCGTGAATCTCGAAGTAAGACTGTGGATGAGCACATGTAGGACATACCTCAGGAGCATTTGTACCAACTACGATATGACCACAGTTGCGGCACTCCCAAACCTTAACCTCGCTCTTTGCGAATACCTCTGCCATCTCGATGTTCTTAAGGAGAGCACGGTAACGCTCCTCATGACGCTTCTCGATAGCACCTACGAGACGGAACTTAGCAGCAAGTGCAGGGAAACCCTCTTCCTCAGCTGTCTTTGCGAATCCCTCGTACATGTCTGTCCACTCGTAGTTCTCACCCTCTGCTGCGTGTGCAAGGTTCTCAGCTGTATCACCGATACCAGCAAGCTCCTTGAACCACATCTTAGCGTGCTCCTTCTCATTCTCAGCTGTCTGGAGGAAAATGGCAGCGATCTGCTCGAATCCTTCCTTCTTAGCCTTAGATGCAAAATATGTGTACTTGTTACGAGCCTGGCTCTCACCTGCGAAAGCAGCCTCAAGGTTCTTCTCTGTCTGAGTTCCTGAATACTTGTTTGCCATAATGATATAATTTTAATTGTTGTTC
>JAKSJT010000121.1 GCA_024402125.1 Bacteroidales bacterium | reverse complement strand
ACAAAAGCAGAGGCTGGTGAGCTTCTTGAGTTCCCTAATGGAGTCATGGGTGTCGTTATGAACCTGGAGGAGGACAATGTAGGTGCAGTCCTTCTCGGTCCAACTGACCGAATCAAGGAAGGAATGATTGTCAAGAGAACTGGTAGAATTGCCTCTATCAACGTCAGCGAGCAGATGCTCGGACGAGTAGTTGATCCACTTGGTAATCCTATCGATGGCCTTGGCAATATTGAAGGTGAGACAACAGAGATGCCTCTTGAAAGAAAGGCTCCTGGTGTTATCTACCGTCAGCCTGTAAACGAGCCTCTTCAGTCAGGTATTAAGTCTATTGATGCGATGATTCCTATCGGTAGAGGTCAGCGTGAGCTTATCATTGGAGACCGTCAGACAGGAAAGACAGCTATTGCTGCTGATATTATTATTAACCAGAGATCTGAATACCTTAAGGGTAATCCAGTATATTGTATCTATGTAGCTATTGGACAGAAGGGTTCTACAATTGCTTCTTTGGTGGAGACTCTCCGCTCAAAAGGAGCTATGGACTACACTGTTGTTGTAGCTGCTACAGCAGCTGATTCAGCAGCACTCCAGTATTTCGCACCATTTGCCGGTGCTGCTATTGGAGAGTATTTCCGTGACACAGGTAGAGCTGCTCTTGTAGTATATGATGACCTTTCTAAGCAGGCAGTTGCTTATCGTGAGGTATCGCTTATCCTTCGCCGCCCTTCAGGACGTGAAGCTTATCCAGGAGATGTATTCTATCTTCACTCAAGACTTCTTGAGAGAGCCGCAAAGATTATTGCTCAGCAGGATGTCGCAGAGAAGATGAATGACCTTCCTGCTTCACTTAAGGGTAAGGTTAAGGCAGGTGGTTCTCTTACCGCTCTTCCTATCATTGAGACTCAGGCAGGTGACGTTTCCGCATATATCCCAACAAACGTGATTTCAATTACTGATGGTCAGATATATTTGGAGAACAGCCTATTCAACCAGGGTTTCCGACCTGCTATCAATGTGGGTATCTCAGTATCACGAGTTGGTGGTAGTGCTCAGGTCAAGAGTATGAAGAAGGTTGCCGGAACATTGAAGATCGACCAGGCTCAGTACAATGAGCTTGAGGCATTCTCAAAGTTCAGCTCAGATATGGACAAGGTTACAGCTATGGCTATTGATAAGGGTAGAAAGAATAATCAGCTTCTTATTCAGCCTCAGTATAGCCCTATGCCAGTAGGTGAGCAGATTGCTATCCTTTACTGTGGAACACATGCTCTTATGAGAGATATTCCAATTGCAAAGGTTCGTGAATTCCAGGATGCATTCCTTCAGAGAATGAGAGCTTCTCATCAGGAGGATGTCCTCGATGTCCTTGCAGCTGGTAAACTTACAGACGAGGTTATTAAGATTATTGAAGCTGAGGCAGCTTCGGTTTCAACAATATTCGCTGAATAATTAGTTCAAGATGGCTTCTTTGAAGGAAATAAAAGGTCGCATTGCTTCTGTTAGAACAACGCTGAAGACAACCTCTGCTATGAAGATGGTTGCCTCTGCGAAGCTTCACAAGGCTCAGGGCGCAATTGGCAATATGCTACCATATGAGAAGAATCTCCACGATATTCTGGAGCATCTTCTCTCGGCTTGTGCTGCGAAGAAGTCCACTGTTTCGAACTCTGCGTTCATGGCAGATCGTGATGTCCAGAAAGTAATCATTGTTGCTTTCTCATCAAATTCTTCGCTTTGTGGAGGCTTCAATGCAAATGCGATCAGAGAAACAACTTCTGTTATCAATGAATACAGAGCGTCTGGAATCCCTTCTGAGAATATCATTGTATATTCTGTGGGAAGAAAGATGGCTGAGGCTATGAAAAAGCTAGGCTATCCGACACCGGAGGATTTGAATGCGATGTCAGGCCATCCGGATTACGATAAGGCAAATGCTCTGGCGAAGAAACTGATGGAGCAGTTCTCCAGCTTAGAAGTTGATAAAGTAGAACTTGTTTACAATCACTTCAAGTCTACTTCATCACAGCCGACAATGAGGGAAACCTATCTTCCTCTTAATCTTCAGTCAGGTTCAGAATCAGATGCTTCAAGTGACTATATAATTGAACCAACACCGGAGGAGGTGATTGAAGAACTCCTTCCAAAGGTTCTGTCATTGAAGATTTTTACAACGCTTTTGGATACCAATGCTGCTGAGCACGCTGCAAGAACAGTTGCCATGCAGACCGCAACAGACAATGGTAACGAATTGCTCGAAGATTTGACACTTCAATACAATAAATCACGTCAGTCAAAGATTACCTCTGAAATACTTGATCTTATCGGTGGCTCACTTCAATAAAGTTATGATGAATATTAAAAGATACATTCTAGTGGCGGTTGCAGTACTTGCAGCTGCCACTGCTTGTTCCAAAGAGGGAACAAGAGTCATTTTAGGTGACGAACAATTAAGCGAGTACCTACCATTATTGGAGGGAAAGAAAGTCGCAATCTTCAGCAATCAGACAGGTATTGTCGGAGATAAGGTTGAGGGAGTAAAAGTTCTCCCTGGAATCGCTGTGAATGATGAGCAGAGTATGGTTCCATTTGGTACTCCAGCAGTCGAAGGTGGAGAGGTTGTTCTAGGCCCACACCTTCTTGACGTCTTAATCGAGAAGAAAGTCAATGTGACTGCAATCTTTTCTCCTGAACATGGCTTTAGAGGTACAGCAGATGCAGGTGAGCATGTGTCCAGCTCCGTTGATGAGAAGACAGGAGTCCCTATTCTCTCTCTTTATGAATCCGGATCCAATCTTCCAAGTGCGGAGAGCATGTCCAAGTTTGATGTCCTTGTTGTTGACATTCAGGATGTAGGTCTACGTTATTATACTTATTATGTCACCATGTACCGTCTTATGGAAGCTTGCCTTAAGTATGATAAGAAGATGGTGATTCTAGATAGACCTAACCCTAACGGATTCTACGTAGATGGACCTATCCTTGATATGAGTCTCAAGTCTGGTGTCGGTGCACTTCCAATCGCAATGGTTCATGGAATGACCCTTGGAGAACTCGCAATGATGATAAATGGTGAAGGCTGGCTTTCTGATGGCGCTAAGTGTGACGTTAGTGTTATCACTTGTAAGAATTATACCCATCAGACAAGGTACTCACTTCTTCTTGCACCATCACCAAATCTAAAGGACATGAAGGCTGTTTATCTCTATGCATCTACATGTTTCTTTGAGGGAACAATTATTTCTCTTGGTAGAGGTACTTCTTTCCCATTCGAGGCATATGGACATCCTGATATGACAGGGTATGAGTTCAGCTTTACTCCTAAGAGTATAGATGGTGCCAAGAATCCACCTCTACTTGAGCAGCTGTGTAATGGCGTTGACCTGAGGAAGAAACCTCTTGAAGAGATTCTTTCAGAGCATACTAACCTTGAGTATATCGTTGATGCTTATACCAATCTTAACGTAGGAGACTCATTCTTTGGAAAGAACAATTTCTTTGAGCTCCTTATCGGACAGAGGTACGTCAGAGAAATGATTGAATCTGGTAAGTCTGCTTCCGAAATCAAGGCTACATGGTCTGATGATGTAGAGAAGTTTAAGAAACAGAGGAAACCATATTTACTTTATGCTGAATAATTATCCAATTAATCCTACTTTGGCATAGAATTGGATATAGTTAAAGCAAAGCATAAATATTGATTTCTTACATTGATAGATAGCTCGGAGCAAGTCGTGAGATTGGCTCCGAGTTTTTATTTCCCCTTAATGTGGCTGCCATTGCCCAATATAGCCTGCATTTTGTCATATTGAGACCCGAATAATACCCTGAGACACCCAAAATGATTGAAAATCAAGAATTTAGCGAGGGTTTTGAACTTTTAGCGAGTTTATTTTTGGCAACGAAAAAAGGCGCAGATCTAACTCTACGCCTTAGTTTATCGTTTGTCAATAGAATCTAGTTGAGAATTACAACAGCCAGAGATTTATGATTGAATTTCAATCCTATTCGGTCTTGACAAGACTTGTTGAGTGTAGCTTTCCACCAATTGTCGAATACTACATCGTCAGTCTTCCAAACAAGTCCTTCGGACTGAATTCTCAGTGTACTGTCTGGGGAAATGATAGAAACAGCTCTTCCATCTCCGACATCTATTGTACAAGTATCAGTAATAGGTAAAATTGATGAGTAGTCAGAAATCATATCTATGTTAATGCCTTTTTCCTCTAGAGGGAACATTCTCATGTATTCCATGAGAAGAGCTATATTTCCGATAGTATGATCCTCTCTTTTGCCAGTAGCTCCTATGAAATGGACGGTTTCTATGTCGTCTATGTTTTCAAGAGCATACTTGAAAGCTTTTGTCTGGTCATTGTAGTCCTGCTCTTCAACATGGACCATAATGTCAGCGTATTTCTTTCGCAGGCTTTTAGAAGTGGAGTCCATATCCCCGATGACAACATCAGGCATACGTCCCATCAGGAAAGGGTCATCCTTATGGCGTAGATATGTTAGGAATGCACCATCGCAACAGATGATAATGTCAGCTGATCCGATAATGTATTTCGGGAATTCTTTTTTAGGGAAATCTCCGTTTCCTATTATGACTACGGTTTTACCCATTAGCTATTTAGATTAGATACATGTGTAACCACCGTCAACGGCAATGTTCTGACCGTTTACGTATGTGCTGCAAGGTGAAGCGAGGAAGAGAGCAACTGTGTCAAGCTCACCCTCCTTACCATAACGGCCTACAGGAATAGCACCCTTAGCGTAAGCTGCGAACCAATCTGTCTCAAGTGTAGACTTTGTAAGAGGTGTAAGGAAGTAACCTGGGCAGATAGAGTTTACAGTGATGCCATACTTACCCCATTCAGCTGCAAGAGCACGTGTGAGGTTAACAACGCCACCCTTAGCTGCATGGTAAGGTGAAGATGGAGCAGCCATGTTACCTACAAGACCATACATAGAAGCGATATTGATGATACGGCCATAACCAGCCTTGATCATTTCCTTACCGAACTCACGAGCACACTTGAATGTACCGAAAAGGTCAATCTTGAACTCCTTTTCGAACATCTCATCTGGAACTTCCTCTGCAGGAGTTACACCACCAGTACCAGCGTTGTTTACAAGGATATCGACGCGGCCGAACTTAGCGATAACCTGTGCTACAGCAGCCTTTACAAGCTCTGTATCTGTAATATCACAAGCAATAGGAAGTGCTTCAACGCCATACTTCTCCTTAATCATTGCGCAGTTCTCCTCAAGAAGGTTGAGTCTTCTTGCCATAAGAACAACATTAGCACCCTGGTTTGCGAAAGCCTCTGCCATCTGAAGTCCGAGACCTGTAGAAGCGCCTGTTACTACAGCGACCTGACCAGAAAGGTCAAAATAATTTTTGCTCATTTTTGTTACTGTTTTATATAAGTGAATAATAAATTATCTCTTTGTCTTTGCAATCTCTGCCTTTGAGGTTCCCTGTGTAGTCGTATATGACTCTGGCTCACGGAATCCAAGTAGGAATGACTTCACATCCATTCTCTTCTTACCGGCAAGCTGAAGATCTTTGATAGAAATCGCTCCGTCAAGAGTTGAGATTGCAATATACGATTTTCCATCAGAAAATACACTACCTGGGGTAACTTCTTCTCTCCTAAGTATATCGAATTTTGAAGAATTCTTAATTTCATCAAAACTCATCTTCTCTACAGTGAAGATCTTCATCTGCTGAGGAGCAGCTCCTTCTCCCTTAACCAGCTCTGTGAAAGCGGTAGGATATGGGCTGAGACCTCTGATGAGGTTATAGATATTTTTGGTAGTATCATTCCAATCAATGTGACAAAGTTCTCTAGTGAGCTTAGGTGCTGGCTTAAGAATCTCAGAGCCCTGAATGAAGCTTCTCTGTACTCTGGTCTCAACATTCTTCTCAATGATACCCTGAACAGTCTGGACAACAAGGTCAGAACCAATGTTCATGAGCTTGTCGTGAACATCTCCGACGTTGTCTGTCTCTTCGATAGTGCAGTCCTGTCTGAGAATGATTCCACCAGTATCGATGTCCTTGTCAATCATGAATGTTGTCACACCAGTGATTCTTTCGCCATTGATGACAGCCCAGTTGATAGGAGCCGCACCTCTATACTGAGGAAGAAGTGCAGCGTGGAGGTTGAATGTTCCAAGCTCAGGCATCTTCCACACTTCCTCTGGAAGCATTCTGAAGGCAACAACGACAAAGAGATCAGCCTTCCATGCCTTAAGTGATTCGAGGAATTCTGGATCTTTCAGTTTTATTGGCTGGAGAACAGGAATGTTATGCTCTACAGCATATTTCTTTACAGCACTTTCATTAACCTTAAGGCCTCTTCCACTAGGCTTGTCGGCAACTGTTACGACACCAACAATGTTATGTCCGGCCTTGATGAGTGCATCAAGAGGGGCAACCGCAAACTCCGGTGTACCCATATATACGATTCTTGTCTTCTTAAACATGTTTTTGAATTTACTTTTAAGTCTTCTCCACCATGACTTGACAGAGTCAGTGTTGAATAGAGCTGAGTCATTGACTGCCTTCCACGTTAAGAACATTCCTATAGGGAACAGCACAAACGTGGACAGGAACGTTCCGAAGAATGCAGATACATTACCATTCTTTGCAAGCTTGGTTCCTGAGATATCGATTACCCAATACAGAACGAAGAACAGGACGGAGATGATAGCGGATACTCCTAGTCCACCTTTTCTGATAAGGGCGCCTAAAGGTGCTCCGATAAAGAACAGGATCAGGCAGGCAAGCGCTCCGGCATACTTCTTTGAAATCTCAACCTTGGTTCTTTTTAGGATGAAAGTTCTCTCATATGAATCCTGACGGTAACTTTCCAGCTGCTCTAAGAAAGTACCGGCATTTTCGGCAGCCCTCTCATAAGCGCTCATCTTTTCCTGAAGAGTGTTCCACTTCAATGTCTCAAGATGTTCGTAACTTCTTGTTATGCCGTTATGCTGAGTTGTGTCCAACTGCTTTCTAAGAGCAAGTCTTGGCGTAGCGGCAGTTAGAACAAATCGCTTTGCTAGAGCAGAATCCTCTCTATGGGTTAGAGAGTCCCTTCTGAATCTAAGCTGGGCAATCTTCTGGGCTCTTACCTGGTCGCCATACTTGGTCTCGGTAGATTTTGTGAAAGCATAGTTCTGAAGAGGAATTACCAGAGACTGCTTGGTGAAGTCAATCTTCTGGACTTCTCTAGTTGTGTCCCTGACGCTTCTGGAGTTGTTCTCCTGGTAGTTCGATCCATTGTAGAGAGTGAATGTAAGGTAGTCCTTTGCCTTGGACATCTTGATCATACCTGACTCAGCAAGAGTAAGAGTCGTGTTACCCTTGTTGCCTGAGTGGTCATATACCATGATGGTGTGCATGAGACCAGTTTCATCGTCTCTACTGCCAACTCTTAGAATGTATCCGTCAATTCCGTCGTAGAAGGTTCCTGTTGGAATCTTAATCTCATCCTTTGTCTTTCCAATGTCATCTCGAAGAGTGTTGATCTTGTTGTATGCCAATGGAACCAGGTCATTGGATGCGTAGAAGGCTCCGATAAGAGGGGTGATGATTCTGGTGAGAGATACTCCGGCAGACTTGATAGCAAGAAGCTCGTTGTTTTCTCCCATCTGTCCAAGGGTCATCATTGATGCGAGTAGGGTAGAGAGTGGAAGCGCCATCGGAAGGATGGTGCAGGCTCCCCAGCCCATAAACTCGACAATGATTCCCATACTAAGTCCCTTACCGACAAGCTCATCAATGTAGAGCCAGAGGAACTGCATCATCAGGATGAAAATAACGATCAATAGGATCATGAAGAATGGTCCTATGAACGAAGTCAGAATGAATCTGTCCAGTCTTTTCATCCTAAATCAGTCTAATTGCATGTGTTAGAGTGTAGCAAGTTCTGTAAGCTTGTCAAGGGCATCCTTGATACCAGCTGTGTTCTTTCCACCAGCTGTAGCGAGACCTGGCTGTCCGCCGCCACCACCCATGATGAACTTAGCTGCCTCTCT
>JAKSJT010000120.1 GCA_024402125.1 Bacteroidales bacterium | reverse complement strand
ATTGACATTAGGGCACCAGAAGGTGAGCTCCGGATTACCAGGATAGTAGGTAACACCCATAGGGACATTGAACACATCGTGATCCGATCTGTTCCAGTTGGCTCTAGCCTCATCCGATACAGTTGAGAACACGTCATATACAAGCTTTGAGTCAAATGATGCTGCCATTCCGATAGGCTGAGGATAGACTGTATAACCGTCCTGACGAACTCCATGACAAGCCTCACTCCACCAGTTGTATGACGGAATGCCGAGTCTGTCAACAGACACGTTCTTGTTCATCATAAGACCGACCTTCTCTTCTGGAGTCAAAAGTGAGATAAGGTTCTCAACTCTCTTGTCATTGGAGAGCTTAGGGTTCTGGAATGGGTATTCATATGTAGCTCCAGAAGAGCATCCGCTGATTGAGGCTGCAACAAAACTGGCAGAGAGAACTGCCAGTGTCATACTTTTCAGGTTAGTAATCATATGGTTAGTATTTGTTCAGTTAGTTACTTGTTTGTCTATTTAGTGGAAGACTTGAATATCAGTTCCTTAAATGGTCTCGAAGGGTCATTTGTATAAATCTCCACCTTAGCCTCATCCGGACATCCCTCTACTGAAATCGAGACTGATTTTCCAGGCTGGATTGTCATCTTTCCTCCAGGGGTAACTTTTCCCTGTCCGGATACAAGCCTGCATTCATGGATCTGAAGAGGAACCTTTCCGTCATTTGACACTGTTATGCTACCAGAGTAGGTACTGCTGAAAAAGCCTTTCTTCAAAGATCCAACTGAAGGGTATGTCCTAAGAGAAGGCGCATCCTTCGATGCGGGAGCCTTGTTCACAAGAATCGATGATACGGATATTGTCTTTGGCAATACTTTCCCGTCTATCTCCACCTCAAGGAAGTCTTCATACTGAGAGAAGAGGTTCCTGTCTTCCGGCATAGAGTATGTGATCTGAACCGGCACCTCGTCAAGAGGAGCAAGGGTCTCAGGGTATTCCACTGTAGCAAAGCCTGATCCTAGAGTTGATATACTTAATGATACAGTCCTGTCCGATGCATTGGCAAGAAAAATGACCTTGGTCTGACTCTGTCCATGGGACATGTACCCGAAAGGGACTTTAGTGCGGCTTACATATATCATCTCCGACAGGGATGAGGGGTATCTTCCCTGAATGCTAAGATCCGAAGGGGTGACATGAGCCTTGATACCGAGAGTACCAAGTCCTCTTCCACTTGAGGAGACTATGTCTATTGTCCTGTAGATATTTCCAGAAGCACCACCTGGAGAGAAGAACACCTCAACTTCCGCTGTCTTTCCCGGAGCGATTTTCTCTTTCGGGAACGTGGCGGTTATGCATGAGCATCCAGGAATGGCCCTTGTTATTGAGATAGACTCGGAAGAAGAGTTGACAAGGGTGAACACATGACTGACAGGTCCGTCCTTTTCAAGGATCTGTCCGAAATCGAATTCGTATGCATCGAAACGTGCACCAGCCCCCTTTGTCTGAGCTACTGACAGCATAGACAAAAAAGACAGAAGGACTATAATGGCTAAAGTTCTCAGCATACAGAAACTGTAATAATTCTTTCAGTTAGCAAGTTAGTTATAAATATAACTAATGCTTTGCAATATACTTGCAAAAGAGTCAAAATTTGATTCACTGAGCAAAAAAAAGAGAGCATGCAGTCCATTTGCATACTCTCAAATTTCTATAGTTTATGCCCTGACAACCTTCTCTTAGTCACAAGGAGTCCAGTACACTTTCTCCCCTATACCCATGATTGTTCCTTTGAGCATCAGTCTTCCATCATTTTGGAATGCTGCTGTAACATTTGCAGTAAGGCCTCTCTGGGGGTCATAGATCTTTGTTCCATCCCACTGCTTCTTGGCAGCGTTGTACTTCAGGCCATCAATGAGGACGACCTGAGTTGAAGGGAGGCTTCTCTTTGACTTGTCAGGGTTCTTTGTGTCAAGCTTCGGCTTACCTGTCTTTGGGTCATTTGGCTGCTCAAGCCAGTATATCTGAGCCTTGAATGTTCCGTCTGCGTTCTTTGTGAAACGAGCCTTGAAAGGCTCTCCACCCTGAACTCCGGAATAGTTTCCGAGGATTGAGTCCGCAGAGTTGTTCTTTGCTGACTGTGCATTCACACCGGCAATGCTTAGAAGGCAAAATACGATTGCGACTATAAACTTCTTCATTGTATTTCTTGTTTATCTGTTATATTGAATGGCTAGTATAAAAATCTTCTGATCTTCTGGGTCGCTGTCTTGACAAACGGCTCCTTTATGAATCTCACCTCACCGATCTGGGACGCCTTGTTGACAAGCTTGTTCGTTCTGTTTTTGATTGAGTTCTTAAGCGACAGGATTTCGTCCATTGTCTCCTTCTCGCTCTCCTTGTCCCAGTCAATCTTGCCATCAGCCAGCTTTACGATTGCAACAAGCCTTCCTCTTTCCGACTTGACGATTGACTCCTCAACGCCTTCGATTGCATTGATGACAATCTCAATCTCCTCCGGATAGATATTCTCCCCGGATGCTCCCAGGATCATATTTCCAAGTCGTCCTGTAATGTACACGTTACCCGCCTTATCCAGTCTTGCCAGATCCTTTGTCCTGAACCAGCCATCCTTTGTAAATGCATCCTTGGTTCTTTCCGGATCCTTGTAGTAGCCCATCATGACATTAGGGCCATAGACAACAAGCTCTCCTCTTCCGGTCTCGGGATCAGGGTTGTCAATTCTGATCTGAACACCCCTCACATGAGGTCCTGTCTGGCCGATTGGTTTCTTACCAAGCTTGTTGGCACATACAAGAGGTGCTGTCTCAGTAAGGCCATATCCAATAAGATATGGGAAATTCGCCATCTGAAGGAAAGCCTCCACCTCGGGATCCACCTTTGCGCCTCCAATGGCAACGACCTCAAGACATCCTCCGAATGTCTCCCTCAGTCTCTTTCCGATAATGCTGTACAGAATCTTTGGTGAAAGTGCCCTCAGAAACTTCAAAACCTTGCTTGATTCGATTGTCTTGAGAACACTCTTTCTGTAAATCTTCTCAATAACAAGAGGAACAGAGCACATACCGTTAGGACGGACCTTTGAAAGTGCAGCCAGAAGCGCTGACGGAGTCGGAGTCTTGCCAAGGTAATAGATGCTTGCTCCAGAAGCCATCGGGAACAGAAGACCGATACTCATCTCATATGTATGAGCGATTGGAAGAATGGACAGGAATCTGAATCCAGGTCCGCACACAAAAAGATCAGGGATACCAACCAGGTTGTGACAGAGGTTGCGATGACAGAGCATTACACCCTTGGCATTACCTGATGTTCCTGAAGTATAGAGGATAGCAACCATGTCATCTGGCTTTGGAGTTGAAAGACTGACTTCCTTTTCAAAGAGTTCGCCCTTAACAACCTCAAAAGTAGACATATTGACAACCAGTGAGAGAGCATCCATATGCTCCTTGGTAATCTTGGAAAGCTGTGCTGTCGAAGCGAACACTGCCTTTGTATCCGAATGAGTAAGGATATTGCTGACCTCATTTTCCGAGCAGTCCGGCAGAACCGGAACCATAACTCTGCCAAAAGTTGTGATTGCGAACATCACGACAGCATAGTTCGGCATATTCTCAGAGAGGATCACTACCCTATCCTTTGCACCGATTCCATACGAAGTCATAAGGTTCGAAATCTCCCTTGTCTTTTCACCGAACTGAGCATAGGTATAGACTGGACTTCCATCGGATAGTCCTGTAAATACATTATCTGCATACTCCTTAACTGAGTACTCAAAAAGGTCTGCTAAAGTCTTAGCTATATACTGTCCCATACTACGACAAATTAGGTTGCAAAATTACTCTTGCAAACAATATGTATAAAGTGCCACCTTTCGTTAAAATTGGGATTTTAAGCATAAAATTCTACCTTTACTACGCAATAACATTCAAAAGACATGGAACTAAAGGAATTCTGCGAACTAAATTCAAGGCCTTTTAGGAATATTATGATTCTGGCGGACTGCTCCTGGCCAAGTGAAGAGTTTATCCCGGAATTCAACATTCTTATATACACAAACACAGGATCAGCCAATCTCAGTGTAAACGGGAAGAAGTATCACATCTCTCCCAGAAGCCTCTCCTTTATCCGAATCGACCAGAAGGTGTCAATCTCCGATATATCTGACTCATTCCACGCGAAGGTTCTTGTAATCGGAGGGGACCTGGGACAGGAGCTCAGTATCAGCAGTGTGTTCCTCGCCCTGTTCATCCTTGACGAGACTCCAGTTCTCAATGTAACTGACGAGTATGCAGAAGCCACGTCCCTATTCTTCGGAGCAATGAAAAGAGTGATGCAGTTTTCATCCAACCCGTACAAGGACGAGTGTATCCTCAGTCTACTTAGAGCATTCTACTACACAACAGGTTATTACCTCAACAAGGCTTTGGGATTTGATTGTGAGCAGATCTACCGGTTGTCCCTTGACAATCAGCACGACAAGGCAAGCATCATCGCCTCCTTTATCAACCTTGTCGAACTCAATGCGAAATCCAACAGAAGACTGTCATTCTACGCCGAGAAACTGGACTACCACCCTAGATACCTAAGTGCAATGGTGAAAAAGGAAACAGGTCTGTCAGGGCAGGAGATCATCGACCAGTATGCAATCCTTGCCGCGATGGCAAAGCTCACCTACACGCACAAGAGCATAAAGGAGATAAGCAATGAGATGGAATTTCCAACTCAGTCTGACTTTGGAAAGTTCTTTAAGAGAATGACGGGTAAAAGCCCTCTAGAGTATAAAAAGAGCAGTAGAGTCTAAATCAGTCCCATCTGGTGGGCCATCTGACAGGCCTGAGACGAGTTTTTCACATTCATCTTCGAGATGATGTTCTGACGATGACGGCTGACAGTGTATAGGCTAATACCAAGACTTGTGGCAATCTCCTTACTGGATAGTCCACTGGACACAAGCGCCAGAATCTCCCTTTCCCTATCAGAGAGCATACCTGAAGAGTCGATTCGGTAAAGAGGAAGTTCCTCTCCTGACCTTGAATTGACAATCAGGGATTCCAACAGATAAGACTGCGAAGCGTTATATAGACAAAGGGCATACCGAATCTCTTTGCCTGAATGGAAATACAGTATCCTATGACGGACGCAGATAGCCTTACCAGCTGAATCGTTCATTGGAAACGAACTGCACATATAGAACTGATGTCCTGAATCCGGATGCTTCTTTACAAATGTGAAGAACTTTATCTCCTCCTCCCTTTTTCTATTAAGGTCAGCTACCGGTATTCTGCATAGGATCTCTTCCTCCCAGATAGTGTCAAGGACTCTTGTCGTACCTTCCTTTGCGATGTCCAGAACTTCCCCGAGCGCACCATAGAAGATATAGCTTCTCTTCGTTCTAAGATCACTTAGAACAGAAATACATGACTCAATGTTTGCATACATGGCTGCAATGCCAAGGTACTTCTCAAACTTTTCTTCTTCCCTTTCAGAAGGGAGAACAAACTGCTGAGAAAACAGATCATCTAGACTTGTTACGAGATCTTCGCTATCGTGGTTATTTATATGCATTGATGCCCTTTTAGAATTACTATTATACGCCAAAGATAGCAAAAGTAATGGTTATTTGTGCATTCTCTCAAGCATAGCCTCATGCGCCAGTTCATGCGTTCTGTAGAGATTCTCACTGCTGTGATATGGAATGGTTTTAACAGTGACGGAGGAATGCCTTCCGATAAGGCTTATGCAATTCTCGATAAGATCAGCATTCGCTGACTTCCCACTAGGAGTCTTGGAGTAGTTCTGCTGGATGTACTGGACATTTGTCAGAAACACTATATCCGACTTCTCCGGAATCACTTCCATAACATGGTTCATTACAGACAGAATCATCCTGAACTCAGTCGTATGGTCATCAGATATCACAAACTCCTCTATGACAGCGTCATTGAGCATCATGATGTAGGCTCCGGCACTATCCCTTTTCTCGTGAGCATAGTCGCAGCTTCCTCCGACCCACACATAGTATGTGTCTGGAGACAGTTTCGGTTGATGGTTCTTCCTAGGGAGATGCGTTTCCGGATACTTTGCCATTATAGAGAACTAGTTCACCTTATACATCTTAAGGGAGATGTAATCAGGCTTTCCTTCTGGAGCACAGACAAAGATGGCATCATTGAGCCAGTTGTACTTGCTGTCAGATGGCGCCTCAAACTTAGGGACTGTCCTGAAGTAGAAGCCCTTCTCGTTTGCTACAAGGATCCCGACATTGCGGACATGGATACTGACACCGTCATCAGTTCTAATGCAGTAGATAGCCTCAAGTTCTGTGCGTCCCTTTGACTTATCCACAAGCTGATAGTCTGCTCCTCCTGGAAGCACTTCGCCCTTGATATCCTTACCCTCCACTGATCCTCCGATAATTGGAATCACCACTCTTTCTCCGTGCTGGGTCTGACCAACAGTAAATGATGGTTCACAGATCGCCTTGATCTCGAAAGAGAACTCAAGGGAAGGCTCATTCTGAGCAAATGATATAACCTGCAAGCAAACAAGTGCAACTAGTACTGATAACAGCTTTTTCATGATATAATTATTAATAATTATTGTTCTTCGCCAAAATATGCAGTCAGTTCATCGGGTTCTATAGCATTAATGCCATGTTCCTTCAGCATCGAGGCAAATACTCCGCTTCCTGGAATTCTACTTCCGCTGAAAGTCCCGTCATAAACCATATGAACCCCGCAGCTAGGACTTCTAGGCTGCAAGATAGCAATATCCACTTTATTATCCAATGCAATCTGGAGAGCAGCCTCAGCACCTTTTCTGAACTGCTTATCAACCACTATACCCTCACAATTGGTAACGACTCCATTCACTATCTCCGAGCAGGGTCTAGGTGTTGGAAGTCCACCAAGACACTCCGGGCACACTGAAACGAGCCTATGCTCCCTAGACAAGGCGGTCACATTCTCACAGAGGTTATTTCCTCCGTTGTATTTACAGTTTTCGCCAAGCAGGCATGCACTGACAAGTATAGTCATAACAAAAATCTACATGTTAAAGAATGGGACCGCAAAAGCTGTAGCAACGCCCATTAGTGCAATGCAAAGTCCACTTACAGCGCCCTCCAGGGCACCTTCTTCTATTGCCTTCGCTGTACCAAGTCCATGAGAAGAGCATCCCATGCCAGCGCCTCTTGCAATAGGATTGCGAATCCCAAGGATGTTCATGAATGCTGGTCCAATCACATTGCCGACAAAGCCGCTAAGAACAACCGTAACAGCCGCTAATGACGCATTGCCACCAAGATTCTCAACAATGTCCATTGCTATTGGAGTCGTCACTGACTTCGGCTCAAGTGACAGTATCATGAGATCGGACAATCCGCATACTTTACCTAGAATAATCACGCTGGCGATACTTACTACGCTTCCGACTATTACAGCTGATGCTATTGCTGGGAGATTTTCAATGACAATCTTCCTATGATCATATAACTTAAGACCTAAGGCAACAACACAAGGGCCCAGAACAAATGACACAATCTTATTTGACTCCATGTATAAGTCGCATGGAATGTCAAAAATCAGCAGCACAGCAATGATTGCTGGAATGCAGATAAACAAAGGGTGAAGAAGAGCAATTCCGCTCTTCCTTCTAGCCCAAACGCCAAGAAGATAAGCCCCGAAAGTTAGGGCAAGCATTACAGGAGTATTGGAGACAAGACTACTCATTTGACTTTTCCTCCTTCTTTTTGCCGGTCATTCTTATAACGAGCTCAGCAATGAGACCTGACGTTGCCATAACAATCAGTGCTGTTGCAACAAGGACAAAGCACCACCCCCAGAAGCTGGTTCTAATAATCCCCCATTGGTTCATTATTCCAACAAAAGCAGGAATAAAGAACACTGTCATGTTATCAGTCAGGAACGTTGCGACCTCCCTTATGGCATCTGCCTTTACAACCTTAAGACAGAGCGCCGCAAAAAGGAGAATCATACCGACCACACTAGATGGAATGAAGTTCCCGATAAGAATCGAGCACACCT
>JAKSJT010000012.1 GCA_024402125.1 Bacteroidales bacterium | reverse complement strand
CAATTCCTCCCAGAAACTGAAGATTTCAGGGTTTCCTTGACGCAAAAATTATGAAAAGAATCCTTTTAGCCATTTCATTGGTATTGACCCTTACAGGAACAAGTGTTTTCGCACAGAGCTCTGATGCGTGGACCGACAGAAAGAACGAGTTTAACTTCAGCGTTTCAGGACTCAGTATTCCGACTATCGCTGAAACATTTGGAGCTGTACTTGGTACTGCATTCTCACTTGGCAACTTCACATATGAAAACCTCACCATCATCGGTACTTTCAATGCTGAATACTACCGAAAGCTGAACAAGACATTCGCAGTAGGTGGAGGTCTTTCCTATGAGCACTGGATGGGAGATGTCATGAGAAAACAAGATGATGTGATGGTCAAGGATGGTCATCATAACAGCGACTACCTTTCACTTATGGTAGGAGCAAAGGCGTTCTGGTTCGAAAGAGGCCATGCTTCAATGTACTCCAAGGTTATTGGAGGTGCTACAGGATACACCAATGAGAATTCATCCGTTGGAGCCACATACGCATTCCAGATATCCCCTATCGCTGTCAGCTTTGGTGGTGACGCCTGGAGAGGATTCGTGGAGCTCGGATTCGGAACACAGGGTATCGGTATAATCGGCGTCAGCCGTAGATTCTAAAAATAAGATGATTCAGATAATTCCAGCAATTGACATAATCGGCGGTGAGTGCGTTAGACTCACTCAGGGAGATTATGACAAGAAGAAGACATATTTCAAAAATCCCCTGGATGTTGCCAAGGTCTTTGAACAGGCAGGCATTACAAGGCTTCATGTAGTTGACCTTGATGGAGCAAAGGCATCATGTCCAAAGAACCTCGCAGTACTTGAAAGGATTTCAAGGGACACGTCCCTTGAAGTTGAGTTCGGTGGTGGAATCAAAAGTTCCGAGGCTCTCTCGTCCGTATTCAACGCAGGAGCCAAGTATGCCATTTGTGGAAGTATCGCAGTAACTTCTCCTGAGTCATTCGAGCAGTGGCTTACCGAATTCGGTGGAGACAAGATTATCCTTGGTGTGGACACAAAGGAAGGCAAAGTTGCAACCCATGGTTGGCTCAAGACTTCTGATCTGTCAGCTGCTGACCTTACAAAGAGATTCTTGCCATTTGGTCTTAAGGAACTTATCTGCACAGAAATCTCTCATGACGGAATGCTCCAGGGTGTGGACGGATCAATCTACACTACCCTTCAGGACCAGTTCAAGGATGTCAAGGTCATTGTCAGCGGTGGAATCAGCTGCATGGAAGACATCATAGGTCTTGATAAACTTGGCCTTCAGGCAGTCATTGTCGGTAAGGCAATCTATGAGGGTAGAATTACAACAAAGCAGCTTGAAAGCTTTATCAGAGGTTAGTTATGTTAGCTAAAAGAATCATTCCTTGTCTTGACATCAAAAACGGACAGACCGTCAAGGGTATCAACTTTGAGGGTCTTCGTGAAGTGGGTGACCCTGTCGAGATGGGTGCAAAATATGCCCTTGAGGGAGCTGATGAACTTGTGTACCTTGACATCAGTGCATCACTTGAAGGCCGCAAGACATTCACTGAACTTGTCACAAAGATTTCTGAAAGGATCAATATCCCTTTCACTGTAGGTGGCGGTATCTCTTCATACGCTGACGGAGCAAGACTCCTTGATGCAGGTGCAGATAAGATCAGCATCAACACTGCTGCGGTGAATAACCCGGAGCTCATTACAGAACTTGCAAACAAGTACGGCTCCCAGTTCGTTGTCGTAGCGATTGACGCAAGACTCCACGACGGAACCCAGCCAAGCGGAGAAACTGACGGTATATGGCACATCACAACCCATGGAGGAAAGCATTCCACAGACAAGGAGCTTTTCAGCTGGGCAAGAGAAGCACAGGAAAGAGGAGCCGGAGAGATTCTTTTCACATCCATGAACCATGACGGAATGAAAAGCGGATACCCATGTGAGACATTCGCTGCTCTGGATGAGTTCCTGAATATTCCGATAATCGCTTCCGGTGGAGCAGGCAATGCCCAGCACATCGCTGAGGTCCTCACAAAGGGAAAGGCAGATGCAGCACTTGCTGCAAGTATCTTCCACTTCGGAGAGATAGCAATTCCAGACCTTAAGAAGGAGCTTGCAAGCCAGGGCATCATTGTTAGATTTTAAAAAGTAAAAAGATATATGATTAAGTTTGAAGACTTGGATGTCAGCAAGTACGCTGATGGTCTTATTCCAGCAATCGTTCAGGATGACCAGACTCTCAGAGTCCTTATGATGGGATTCATGAACGCTGAAGCTCTTGAAAAGACACAGACAGAAGGAAAGGTAACATTCTGGAGCAGATCCAGAAACAAACTATGGACAAAGGGTGAAGAAAGTGGTCACTTCCTTGAATTCAAGAGCATCGCAGCTGACTGTGACTCTGACACTCTTCTAGTTAGAGCCATCCCTCATGGTCCTACTTGCCATAAGGGAACAACCACCTGCTGGGGAGATTTCCATGATGAGGCAGAAGGATTTATCCGCGAGCTTGAGGGTGTTGTGAAGGAGCGTCATCAGCAGATGCCTGAGGATTCATACACAACTTTCCTTTTCCAGAAGGGTCCTAAGAAGATCGCTAAGAAGCTTGGCGAGGAAGCAACAGAGACTGTAATCGAGGCTATCGCAGGTGATAAGGAAAGACTTGTCAGCGAAGCTTCTGATGTCATTTACCATCTCCTAGTACTCCTTGAGTACTACGGCCTTGGAATAAAGGATATTGAGAAGGAACTGATAGTACGTCACAAGCCTGGTTATGTTCACCAGAAGGACAAGTACTAGACTTCTACAATCACTTCCATATACAATGCAAGCCAGTCGCAATGACTGGCTTGTCTTGTTCTATATAGTCACTGATTGAGTCTACTTGTTCTTTGCAGTTACAAACTTGAAGAACTCATTAATCTGCTTCTTGTTTGAGAACTTAGCCATATATACCATGTCACCGAGTGCTGAAGAAAGAGCCTTTGGCATACGGTCATGCATTGCGATAAACTCGCCATACTTCTGAAGAATTTCTTCTTCAGAATGAACATAGGAGTGACGGTCACGACGGCTTGCATATGCGCAGTAGAACTGCTCACCTTCATCCTTGACTCTCTTGTCAAATGCTACCATATCAGCCCAGATCTGGAATACATCTGTACTGTGAGCAAAGTTCATCATGTCTGGGGTATATCCACCAGCAGGACGCATGTTAACTTCTAGTCCTACATAATCACCCTTCTTTCCAAGACCCTCACGGTCTCTATCAAGACGGAAGAACTCAAGGTGTACAAAGCGTGAAACGATACCGAAAGCATTGACAGTTCTACGACCAATCTCTGAAAGCTTTGCCGGAACCTTCTTCTCAGCATAGTAGCAGTTATCAAGGTCATCGTGAACGATATCCATGATTGGAGTTGGGAAGATACAGTTGTTCTCGAAGATTGGCTCACCCTTTGAGTTGAAGATTGCATCGTATGATGTAAGCTCACCTGTAATGAACTCCTCAACTACGAAAAGCTGATAGTTTGATGGATGCTCAGCGAAGAATGCCTCAAGCTCAGCGTCTGAATTCATCTTGAATGTTCCTTCAGCACCTACTCCATTGTCTGGTTTTGCGATGATTGGATAACCGGTTAGAGAAGCGAACTTCTTAACTGCATCAAGACCCTCAGCAGCCTTGATCTGACGAGCTGTAGGGATATTTCCGAGGGCATAGTACTTCTTCATCTCTGACTTCTCCTTGATGCTCTTGATCCTGTCAGAGTGAATACCTGTTGTTACATTGAAGTCTGTTCTAAGAGCAGCATCCTGCTCAAGCCAGTACTCATTGTTAGACTCAATCCAGTCAATCTTACCGTACTTGTATGCAAAATATGCAACTGCCTTGTAGACCTGCTTGTAGTCCTCAAGGTCATCTACGCGATAGTATTCGGTAAGAGAAGAACGGAGTTCTTCTGAAAGGTTCTCATATGGTGTGTCAGCGATACCGAAAACATTGACACCGTTTGCCTTCAATCCTCTGCAGAAATGGCTGTATGTCTGTGGGAAATGAGGCGATACAAAAATTGCGTTCATAAATGTATACTTTTGATTTTCTTCACATATCTTGTGCATTCCGCCGCGGGATATCTCCCATGCTTCACCACGAAGCTCTGGTCTCGAATCCCTGATGACAACATAGCCGCCATCCCGGAATGTATAGAATTTTCTCTGATAGCTGTCCTGGAAGATAATATCCTCAAAGAGTCTCTTTCCGTCAAGGATAGCATGTCTCACATCCTCATAATGCGGAACCAGGCTGATATCCGTAAGGCCAAGACCTCTAAGGATTCTTCGGTAGGACGGGTCAACACTTTCTCCAGGAAGTTCAGGGTGCGAGTACACAATATCTGCGCAGTTCATAGCACCGGCGCTGCAACCCATCACTACCCCATCATACGACTCCATGATCTTTCTTAGTCCTATCTCTTCGAAGAACTTGTTCTGTGTTGGGACATGGCCTCCGCAAAGAACGACAAAGTCAGCGCCTAGAACAAGTTGCTCAGCCTTGTCACAATTGGATCGCTTCAGCATATCATAGCTCTTTGCCTTGATCCCGGAGCGCACAAAGCAGGCACACATTGAGGTATAGACAGATGCATTGTAGGCATCGTTATCAGGGTCAGCACTCACGAGAAGAACTACAGGATCCTTAGGAAGATCTGAAAGAACTTCCTGAAGCAGACCATTGTCTGATGTGAAATGATCCTCACCTTTTCGTGTAGGACTACCTGTCAAGTATATAACCATGCTGCAAAGATAAACATTTATTAAAATAATTTAAAATATAATTAAAGTCTTAATACATCTGACAAGAGACATTATTTGCAGATCCACAAACATATAGGATTTGTACCTTATTTTATGTACATTTACACTGATTATTAGATAGTTAACACATATTAAAAATCAACCAAATGAAAAGAATTGTATTGCTAGTATTAGCGACCCTTGCATGTACATTGGTCATTTCCGCATGTGCAGGATCAAAGAAATCCACTCCAATTGACCATACCCAAAGCTATGCATTCCATACAGATACAGTATATTGCCAGCGCGATGGTCTCAACATCTTCGGAGTAGCTTACATCCCAGAAGGACAGGACCAGAAATGGCCTCTTGTTATCTATGCTCATGGAATCGGCAGCAGCCATACAGCCGGCGAACCATACGCTGAGGCTTTCGCCAAGAAGGGATACGTAGCCTACACATTCGACTTCTGCGGATCAAGCCCTAGAAGCAAGAGTGACGGAAATACAGATGACATGACAATCTTCACAGAGCAGAAGGACCTCACAGCAATTATCGCAAATCTCAAGCAGCTTCCATATGTAGATGCAGACCGCACATATCTTTTAGGTATCAGCCTTGGTGGACTTGTATCATCAATCACTGCTGCATCTATGCCTGAGCAGATCCGTAACCTTGCTCTTGTCTACCCTGCCCTCTGCGCACCGGATGATGCACGCAAGTCTTATGACGAGAACGGCAATCGTCTCGACCCTAACGCAAGAATCATGGGTGGAGAGGACTACAACAAGGCTATGCTTAAGTTTGACCCATTCGAGCACATCGGAGCTTATACCAAGCCTGTATTCATCGTTCATGGAACAGAGGACAGACTTGTTCCTATTGCATACTCTGAGCGTGCTGTTACAGTGTTCCCTGATGCACGTCTTGAGAAGATTGAAGGTGCAGGACATGGATTTAGAGGAGAGCCTCTCGAGAAGGCAATAAAGCTTATCGGCGACCAGCTCGACCAGTGGGAGTTGGAATAACCGCTTTATACAATTAATATACCAGAAGAGGGCTCCGGAGTTGTTCCGAAGCCCTCTTCTAATATTGACTAGTCAATCAATTAGTCTTTGTAAACACCTTCTCTTGTCAGAATCTTGTCAAGGTTAGCGACACCATATGCAGTAACTGCTGTTACAACAGTTGAGAACTGCATGTAGTCAGGATAAACCATATTGAGAAGGTCCTTTGTTGTGTGCCAGATGTCTCTGTAAACGAAACCATAGCCCTTAGGGTCTGTCTCGCTGAAACCAACTGTAGGAACACCGTTCATTGCAAAGTATGCGTGGTCTGATCCACCTGCTGTTGTAGGACGAGCTGCAGACTCACCTTCTCTCTTATTCACCTTGAATGGAATCTCAGGATCATAGTTCTCAAGTGGAGCACAGATCTTTACAAACTCATCATACCAAGTAGCAGGAACGTTGATTGCTGTAGCGGCAAGAGGTCCTCCGTCACGGTTAAAGTAGTTCGAAATCTTCTCAAGTGGAACTGTCTTGTTCTCTACAAAGAACTTTGAACCGAGAAGGCCATACTCCTCACCTGTCCATACACAGAACTTGATAGAACGCTTTGGCTTAGCGCCTGCATCAGTGAGAAGCTTTGCCACTGCCATAGTAAGGGAAACACCGTTAGCATCATCAACTGAACCTGTAGCTGAGTCGAATGCATCAAGGTGACCACCCATCATCACGTACTCGTTAGGATACTTGCTACCCTTGAGTGTAGCGATTACATTGTGGTACTTAACCGGACCCTCGAAGAAGTGGTTACGGATATCGAACTCAAGCTGGAAGTCTTCCTTGTCCTGAACCATCTGCTTGATTGTCTCATACTGGTTCTTGTTAAGCTTGATGTCACAAACGTTTGGAAGGTTGTCCATTGTGATATTGTAGCAGTTAGCTCTATCATAATGGATCTGCATTGGGAGAACTGCTGACTGAATGAATCCAAGCACACCTGCATCACACATCTCCTTGTAGAAAGGAACCTGGATAGTCTCAAGATCCAAAAGTTTCTTTGGAGAATTAGGATTAGCCTGATTGTATCTTCTGATCTCAGCATTCTGACGCTCGATATCTGCGTTCTTCTCTCTAAGCTCCTTTCTGTTCTGGTTAGCCTTGTCTGACCAGTCAAGTGCCATACCGTTAGAAGCTCCTCCGATAAGAACCCATGCACCCTTAAGTTTACCCTTAATGGCATTGAACTCCCTCTCTGTTGTAGGCTCAATTACTACATGGCCTCTCTCGATACCGTGAGTACCTGCTGTATATGAAGGAGTACCGAAGTCAAGGATCATACCTGTACCTCCGATCATCTTTCCTGTCCAGTGGTCACGAGAGAAACCGACATTGATCTGGCCGACTTCCTGAAGTTCCACCTCAAGGCCCATCTCCTTGAACTGCTTTGCTACCCACTTCTCTGCGTCCTCAAGGTTATGTGAACCTACGATACGGCCACCGATACGTGTTGAGATGTAGTCATCATAATACATTGTCTTGTTGGCATCTGTCTTGCCAAGTTCAAGAACCTTCTGAACTACCTTGTCCTGTGCGATCATTGAGAAAGACGCAAAGGCAAGAGCTGCTACTAATAGAATCTTTTTCATATTGTTGAATGATTAATTTCCACCAAATAGAGAGTATACACTACGGAATATACTACCATGCAGATTTTCGGGCAGCAAGTTAATAAATTATTTCTTAACCATAAGTTAAATTCTGACAAAGATATAACTTGTATCACCCTATCTGGCAGCAGAATACATACAAAAGGCGACCGGAGTTCTTTTTTATACCCTGGCCGCCTTGTTGATATTTGCAAAATGTCAGATACCTACTTCACAGTAATGACTGTTCTATGATATCTAGTCATCGGAATCTTACCATTGTCGACAACTGTCAGAACCATATGGATAGTATCTCCGCTCTTTGCATCTGCTGGAATTGTAACAGTTGTAGATGCAGAAGATGCATCAGCGATAGTTACATCGCCCTGATATGCTCCTTCAATCTTCCACTGAGTCCACTGGCAAGTAAGTGTCTGTCCCTTGTCCGGGTCAGTTGCCTTGACTGCGAGCTTCACTGCCTTTCCTGCAGCTGCAGAAAGTGAAAGAGGTCCCTCAAGGATAGGATCGTGGTTTGCTGCAGCATAGTCTGATGTAGCTGTCCAAGCCATACGGGCAGCGAAGTTGTTCTGAACTGCAGGTACAAAATCAGGAATCACATCATCCTTAGGTGCTCTACCTCTACCCTGAGTTGGAGAGACAGTCTTATAACGGCCTGCCCAACCGCCCCAAGTAGGATCCTCATGAGCACGGAGTCCGTTTACTAGAATATTTGCGAACTCAGGAGTGTCACCCTCACTGATGAAGTTGCCCTTTGGCATTGGTGGAGACCAAACCCAGTAACCCTCAGCGACGAGCTGTTCCGTTGTCTTACCTGACTGTCCGAAGTAGTCAGTAAAGTCACCAGGTGCCATCTGCTGACCATCACCCCATACTCTGTAGAGCTTACTCATCTCACCCTTTCCGAGGATGTTCTCAGATGTCCATTCTGGGCAGAAGTATACTGTATCCTCAGGAGCCTGGACAGAACGCTTTGCGCCATAACCAAGAGCAATGGCACCTGCTGTTCTTGTAAGAGATATCATATCTGGCCAGTTAGGCTGGATATAATCTGCGTAGGACTCATCCTGAGCACCACATGAAAGGCCAAGTCTAGCCTTTGCATAGACCTTTGCCTGAACTGCAGCCCACTCATCTGTTCCCTCATACTGTTCCTGGATAGACTTAAGAGCTCTAGCGATTGTGCTAGGACCTCCCCAAGCCTGAAGGAACACTGGACGCATATCGTCATCAAGGAGTACATCCTTGATGAGCTCTGATCCTGGAGTCTCCTTAGAGATGTGGACCTTAAGGTTAGCGTAATCCTTGGCATAAGCCTCAACTACATTGTCAATGAAACGCTCACCTTCTGCCCATCTCCAATGAGTCTGTGGACCGAGGTCACGACCCTCACGTGCATATTCTCTTCCTGGAATATACTGAGTTGTACCCTGTCCGTCGCCCTTCCAGTGGAACTTGCTTGACGCATAGATGATACCCTCTGTATCCATTCCATCAGAGAAAAGAAGATAGCGGATAAGGGAGTTGTTGTCATCTAGCTCAGGGTCGCAGGTTACGATAACTCTAGGTCTGACTGAGACCTCTGCAGGTTTTGAGCAAGATGAGATGACAGCCATAAGTGCTGCCAGTGCAATGTATGCTTTTCTCATAAAAAGTATAATTGTTTAGCGTTATTTATTTTCCTTGACTAATAGCTTCCAAGATGAAGGACGTCACTTGTCTTTGTAACTGAGCCCTTTACCTTGCAGGTGAGGTGAGATACGATATTTCTAGAAGAGGTTGCTATCTGGAAGTCATACTCTCCGGCATCTACAACCCATGCGCTCAAAGCCTCGTCATAAGATGCAAGGTCAGATGCAGGAACACTGAGAGTGAGAGTCTGGGACTCTCCTACTGCAAGTTCCTTTGTCTTTGCATAAGCCTTGAGTTCTCTGACAGGTTTGTCAAGTGATCCTTCCGGTGCTGAGACATAGAGCTCGACAACCTCTTTTGCCGGCATGCTTCCTGTATTTGTAACCTTCACAGAGACATTGACAGTATTCTTCTTATTGGAGATCTTCTCTTCCGAGAACTCAAATGTCGAATAAGAAAGGCCATATCCGAACGGATAAGACACCTCAAGGTTCTTCTTGTCGAACCATCTGTAACCGACATAGATTCCCTCTTCGTATACTGTATAGTCAATGTTTCTGTCATGCATGCCTCGACGGCTTCTGACATCTCTCATATCAACACCCACATTAGGGTCTATCGGAAAGTTTGAAGAAGAACCAGCGTCTTCGTACTTGACCGGGAATGTCACAGCGAGCTTTCCGGAAGGTGAAACCTTTCCGGAAATGATGTCAGCAACTGAGTTACCACCCTCCTGACCTGCCTGCCAAGCAAGCAGAATTGCATCCGGAATGTCCTTCCATGAAGCTGTCTCGATAACACCTCCAATATTGAGAATGACAATTGTCTTCTTTCCTACCGCTGAGAATGCAGACTTTGTCTTCTCAAGAAGCTGTCTCTCGCCATCAGAGAGGAAGAAGTCAGCATATGATCTGTCAACGAACTCACCTGAGATTCTGCCAAGAGTAATGACAGCTACATCGTTGTCCTTAGCAAGCTTAGCCAGTACGGCATCAGATGGAACTGCCTCATCAGGACGGCTTCCACCCTGCATATCACGGGATGAGCCACCCTTCATAGAAGAATAGATTGTACCCATAGTCTCATCAACATTGTATCCAGCACCCTTAAGACCATCCAGTAGAGAAACTGTATACGCTCCGTTAACACTTCCGGAACCGGTACCGCCAGCAATGAAGTCATATGATGTGTAACCCAGAAGAGCGATATTCTTTGCCCCCGCAATAGGAAGTGCTGCGTTGTCATTCTTAAGAAGTACCATACCCTCTGTTGCTGACTGCCTTGTAATTGCAGCATGAGCCTCCAGATCAGGATTGTCAGAATACTTGTAGCCATTGAATCTAGGTGTCTTCTGAACCATCTGAAGAATACGGGTAACGCACTCATCAACAACAGATTCATCCAAAGATCCATTCTTTACAGCCTCGATGACATCGTTGTACTGTTTCTGTGTTCCTGGCTGAAGCATGTCGTTTCCAGCTGAAAGCATATCTGGAGCATAGTTTCCGCCGAACCAGTCTGACATGATTGTTCCCTTGTATCCCCAGTCACCACGAAGAACATCCCCGATAAGTTCCTTGCTTTCTGATGTGAATACTCCGTTGATGGCATTGTAGGAAGTCATGAGTGTCCAAGGCTGAGACTCCTTCACCACAATCTCAAATGCCTTGAGATAGATCTCCCTAAGAGCTCTAGGAGAAACAATGGCGTCATTGAGTTTTCTGTTGGTCTCCTGGTTATTAGCCGCAAAGTGCTTGATACATGCACCGACATCGTTGCTCTGGATACCCTTCACATAGGCTGATGCTGTCTTTCCGGCAATGAGAGGATCCTCTGAGTAGTACTCGAAGTTTCTGCCACAAAGGGCGTTTCTCTGGATATTGAGAGCTGGAGCCAGAAGCACATCAACACCATACTCATGAACTTCGTTACCGATAGCCTTTCCGACCTCCTCGATAAGTTCCTGATTCCAGGTGGAAGCAAGAGTAGTTCCTATTGGGAAGTAAGTACAGTAATATGTCCTATCCTCCCCTTCTCTAGTTGGGCTGATACGAAGACCGGCAGGGCCATCCGCAAGAACGGTAGGAGTGATACCCAATCTTTCAACAGGATATACTGTACCTCCGGCTCCAGGGATAATCTTAGCGCTGCTACCAACGATAGCAACCTGGCTGTCTGTTACAGTCTCCATATAGGTTCCAACAATCATCTGGACCTTCTCTTCCAGAGTCATTGCGGCAACAACCTCCTCGATAGGGTCCTTACCGAACTGAGGTAGGGTTCCATCCGACTCGCCGGAAACCGTACGGCCATTATTGCAAGAGACCGCCAGCAGCAAAAATGCTGCAGCGGCCCATGATAAATTATGATTGAGTCTCATTATTTGCACTGCTCAGAGAAATGTCTTGTAGCATACTCAAGGGCCTTTCCAAGGCTATCATACCAGTAGTATGTAGCGTGTGTTCCCTCACGAGAGCGGAACTGGATGTTAGCACCGAGCTTCTTCATCTGCTGGAATGTAGCAACGTTTGCATCGAAAAGGAAATCATCGTCACCACAGTCAAGTGTAATAGCGACTGTCTTGATTGCATCGAGCTGAGCCTTTGTAAGGTTCTCAAGATCCACTCTGCTGTTGAAGATCTCCTGAGCTGCACCCTGAGCGCCTCTGATTGCTCTAGAAGCTGCTGCATCGCCCTTAGGACCTGATCCGAATGTTCCAACTGCTGCAGAAATTGCATATACTGAGCTGAACATATCAGGATGACGAAGACCATAGTAGAATGATCCGCCACCACCCATTGAAAGACCAGCGATTGCTCTATGACCCTTGTCAGCAATTACTCTGAAGTTCTTCTCAACTGCAGGAATGAGCTCATTGAAGAAGTACTCCTCATACTTCCAGCCTTCCTGGTTGAAGTAACCGCTCTGATACTCTGTAGCATTTGGCTTAACGATGATCATTTCAGCAGCTGTTCCGTCATTTGTCTCTCTAGTAACAACCTCATTGATCATTGATACAGGAATGTTTGCCCACTCCCAGTCATTCTCACCATGACCATGGAGAAGATAAAGTACAGGATACTTTCTGTCCGGTTCCTTGTTATAGCTCTTTGGAAGAATTACAGAGAAGTTCTTGTCACATCCAAGGATGTTGCTGTGGAATACAAGGTGCTGCTCGTTAAGAGGGAACACTCTTGGCTGGTGAGCAGCTGGATCCTGCTCCTTGATTGTCTGAGCTGATGCTACTGCTGCGAAGCTGAGAGCAAGAGCTGCGATTGCTAAAATCTTTTTCATATTGCTATAGTGTTAATTAATTGCTGTTATTTAAAAATTCTCTGAGCGAGTCTGTAGAGGTCATTTCTCCATGTGTACCATGTATGGCCACCACCTGGAGCCTCGATGTACTCGAAGTTCATTCCGAGCTTCTTGAAAAGGTTCATTGTAAGGTCACCGTTGTAGTAAGTGATGTCTTCCTTACCGCCCTGTGTGAATACAAGTTCCTTAACGCTCTTGTTAATAGCAGGGATGATTTCCTTCATATGCTGCTCGTTCCTAGGATCCTTCATCTTCTCGTTGAACATCCAACCTGAAGAGAGAACCCATACGTACTTGTACATTGGATAATCCCACTCGAGTACGTCAAGGACTTCCATACCACCCATTGAAAGGCCTGCAATTGCTCTATGAGCTGCGTCTGTATAGACATTGTAAGTGCTCTGGATATAAGGAATGATGCTTTCTCTAAGATCGACTGTGAACTGATCGATACCACATGTACCGTCTGGCATAACAACAATCATAGGCTCCATCTTTCCTTCAGCAAGAAGGTTGTCAAGGATATTGTTTGCCTGACCTGTTACATACCATGCCGCATCATTGTCTCCACCACCATGGAGAAGATAAAGAACAGGAAGCTTCTTCTTTCCGGCTGTCTTCTCATAACCTGCAGGAGTCCATACATGAAGACGTCTTGTCTTTCCAAGGTTCTTTGACTCGTACCAGTGAACTGATACTGATCCGTGAGGAACATCCTTCTTGTATGCAAAGAACTCATCGCCCTTGTCAAGGCTTGCCACTGTTGTCTGAAGTTCAGGCTTCACTGATGTTGGTTCCTTTGTTGCAACGCCATCAATGATGTAGTAGTAACGGAGAGCTCCCTCAGGAACGTTTGTTACCTCGAAGGTCCATACTCCGTTCTTACCCTCACGAGTTGTGATCTCGTTATTGTAGTTTGCAACATCTCCCTTAAGTTCGATTGTTCTAGCCTTAGGTGCATACACGCTGAAAAGGACATTGCCGTTAGCAAGCTTTCTGACAGGAACAATTGTATCATTTGGAGTTGGAACTCTCTGAGGCTGCTGAGCATATGATGATGCCATAGAGCCCATAAGAAGAGCGGCTGCAAGAAGTATCTTAATTGTATTCATTTTCTTATCGGTATTAATTATTCGCACTGATCAGCGAAATGTCTTGTGAAGAAACGGAGAGCGAGTCCGAGACCGTCATACCAGTAGAATGTAGCGTGAACGCCATCACGAGAACGGAACTGAGCGTTCATTCCTACCTTCTTCATCTGCTGATATGTCTTTACTGCATTGTCGAATGCGATATCATCATCACCGCAGTCAATTGTCCATGCAACAGTCTTTACCTTTTCAAGTTCTGCTGGTGAAAGTGTTGTAACATCGATTGAGCTGTGTCCTGAAATTGCATAAGCAGCGCAGAACATCTCCGGACGGGTAAGAGCATACTGATATGTTCCACCTGCACCCATTGAAAGACCACCTACTGCTCTGTGGCCCTTGTCTGCCTTTACTCTGAAGTTCTTCTCAACAGCTGGGATAAGCTCATTGAAGAAATAGTCCTGATACTTCCAACCCTCTACGTTGTTGTATCCGCCCTTAACTTCAGTTGCATTTGGCTGAACAATGATCATCTCAGCGCATGTGCCGTCATTTGTTTCTCTTGTGATAACCTCACAAAGCATAGACACCGGAATATTAGCCCACTCCCAGTCATTTTCTCCACCACCGTGGAGAAGATAAACCACTGGATAGTACTTGTCAGGATTCTTGTCATAGTTCTTTGGAAGAATGACAGAGAAGTTCTTATCTACACCTAAAATTTCACTATGGAAATAAAGGTGCTTGACAGGCATAGGGAAAACTCTTGCCTGATGCGCTGCAGGGTCCTGCTCCTTGATTGTCTGAGCAGAAGCAGCCGCTGCAAAACCTAGTACAAGAGCTGCAATTGCTAAAATCTTTTTCATATTACGATAGTGTTATTATTGGCTGTTATTTAAAAATTCTCTGAGCAAGAGCATAAAGGTTCTTTCTCCATGTGTACCATGTGTGACCGCCAGGTTCTGTATAGTACTCATACTTGATACCGGCATCATCAAGAAGTTTCTTTGTTGCCTCACAGTTATAGTATGCAATGTCCTCAGGGTTACCCTGCATAAGGACAAACTGCTTAACTGTCTTGTTGAATGCAGATGCAATCTGCTTAAGATGAGTTGCCTCATACTCGTACTTAGCCTTGTCTGTTGTATGCCAGCCTGCGCTGAGAACCCATACATAATCATAGTCATCGTAGTACTTGAGAGCTGTTTCCATTGTCTCCCAACCACCCATTGAAAGACCTGCGATGGCTCTATGAGCTGCGTCTGTATAAACATTGTACTTGCTTTCAACAAATGGTACGATACACTCATGAAGATCTTCAACAAAGATTGGAACTTCACCTGCAAGATCCTTGGTTTCAATTGTACCGTTTGGCATGACAACAATCATTGGCTCCATCTTGCCTTCTGCAAGGAGATTGTCGAGGATATTGTTTGCCTGACCTGTCTCTGTCCAGGATGCGTCATTGTCTCCACCGCCATGGATAAGGTAAAGGACTGGAAGCTTCTTCTTTCCTGCTGTCTTCTCATAACCTGCTGGTGTCCATACATGGATGCTTCTTGTTTCTCCGATTACAGTTGATTCATACTTGTGGATCGCAACTGCACCATGAGGAACGTCTTTCTTGTATGCGAAGAACTCGTCTCCCTTATCAAGGTTGTAGACATTTGTCTGGATATTTGGTTTAGTTGAAGTAGGTTCCTTTGTAGCTACCCCGTCAATGATATAGTAGTAACGAAGAGCTCCTTCAGGGACATTGGTCACCTCGAAAGTCCATACTCCGTTCTTACCCTCACGAGTCGTAATCTCGTTATTGTAGTTTGCGACATCTCCCTTAAGCTCAATTGTTCTGGCCTTTGGTGCGTATACGCTGAAAAGAACATTGCCGTTAGGAAGCTTTCTTACTGGCACAATGGTGTCATTCGGGCTAGGAACTCTCTTTGGAGCCTGTGCTGAAAGTGCATTTGAAGATCCTAAAAGAAGAACTGCAGTTGATATTGCAATTATTGTCTTTTTCATGGTAATATATGCTGATTATTTGAATAGTCTCTGTGCAAGTGCATGGAGATTGTTTCTCCATGTATACCAGGTATGTCCGCCTGGAGCCGAGTAGAACTCGTACTTGATGCCTGCATCCTTGCATAACGCTGTGGTCTTGAGACCATTTTCGTAAGCCACACCCTCAGGAGCTCCCTGAGTGAATACACGCTGGTTGAGCTGCTTGTTAACCTTAGAAGCTATCTCCTTAAGGTGTGCAGCCTCATAGTCATATTTCTCTTTAATGTCAGCGAACCATCCTGAGCTTAGAACCCAGACATAGCTGAACATGTCATAATGCTGAGAAAGCATATCGAGAGTTTCCCATCCACCCATAGAAAGGCCTGCAATTGCCCTATGAGATGGATCAGTGTATACGTTGAATGTTGACTCTACCTGTGGGATGACAACATTCACGAAGTCTTCAACAACCTTAGGACCGCAGATGAACATGTCATCGACTTCTCCTAGGTCACCGTTTGGCATCACAACAAGCATTGGTTCCATCTTGCCCTCAGCAAAGAGTTTATCAAGGATGTTGTCTGCCTCGCCGGATGCAATCCAGCTTGAATCGTCGTCTCCATGTCCATGGAGAAGGTAAAGAACCGGCAGCTTTGTCTTTGCCTTCTGATATCCCGCAGGAATCCAGATATGAGCTGTCCTAGCCTTACCGTCGACTGTAGAATTGTATTTCATGACAGAGACAACTCCATGAGGAATGTCCTTGTCAAATGCATAGAAGGAGCCAGGAGTATCCAGAGAATACACATTCTTCTGAATCTCAGGCTTTGATGCTGTCGGCTCCATTGTAGCCACACCATCGATTACATAATAATAGCGGAGTGCGCCTTCAGGAACGTTGGTCACTTCAAAAGTCCATACTCCGTCACTACCCTCCCTGGTTGTAATCTTATTATTATAGTTTGCGACATCTCCCTTGAGCTCAATGGTTCTAGCCTTTGGAGCATACACGCTGAAAAGGACATTACCGTTAGAGAGCTTTCTGACGGGAACAATGGTGTCATTAGGTGAGGTTACCCTCTCCTGTGCACTTAGATCAGTGCACAGGAAAGCTGCAACCATAGTTGAAATGACAAGAGATATTTTATTTACTCCTCTCATGTAAGTTTTTATTTCTTTGTTACAGTGATAACGAACTGAGCGAAACGTGTCATTGGACGCTCAACACCCTTGTCCTGAACCTCATAAGTTACAACGAACTTGTCGCCGATCTTAGCGTCCTTAGGAACTGTGAATGTTGCGCTTGTCTCTGATACAGAAGCGAGCTCAAGACCCTCTGCCTTTCCATCCATATAAGAGCTGGAAGCAGGCTGCATATACCACTTGGAAGCAAGTGCATTGCCATCTGGATCTGTTGTTGTAACGTTCATTGTAACGCTCTTTCCTGCCTTACATGTAAGGTCAAGAGCCTCAGCCTTTACAACTGGAGCGTGATTAGCCTTCTCTGGACCCATGATAGCCCAGTCAGCTCTAGCTGCAAGCTCCTCCCACATCACGATTGTATTGTGGTTATTTCTGTTCTGAACATCTGAACGAAGACCGATATTGATGAACGAAGCGCATCCGAACTGGCAGAATGCCCAGTCATATGGCTTGTACTGTGCTCTAGGATATGTCATGAGACTCTCAGGACCCCAACCCATACGTGCTGAAAGACCCCAGTCCATGAAGTCGATAAGACCGTAGTTGTAGATATATGGCTCTCCGAATACTGCACGACCTTCTGCCATAAGCCAGATTTCGCTCATAAGCTTACCATGGTTCTGCTTGTAAGCATCAAGGATCCAATCCTTGTGAAGGTATGGCTGAAGTTCAGGAGCAGCAGCGCGTGAAGCGAATGAAGGGTTCTGTGAAATATCGAATGTTGCTGCAGCGAAGAATGAACCATAGCTGAAGAAACCACCCATGCTACCGTAACCACCATTCTGGAGGCCTGGGAACATCTCATCAATCTTACTGTCCGCGCGGCAGTTGTCCTCACCTGAGCCACCGATTCTTACCTTAGCGACAACCTTTGCAAGAACCTTGTCCCAGTCAGCTGTTCCGTGATACTTTTCATAGATAGAATAAAGGGCACGTACTGTTGTGTTGATACCACCCCAGTGCTGGATTACCATAGGACGCATATCATCATCCATGATAAGTTCCTCGATGAACTTTGATCCCTCTGTCTCGAAGCGGTAGTCACCCTCGAACTCGATGTTACCTACCTTTGTGATGCTTCTGAAATAATCAGGAGTTGGGTAGTTAGGGTTGTTCTGGCTAAGGAACTTGTAGTCCTGCTCATAGCAGTCAAGGATTCTGTCAAGCCATGTAGGGTCTACTGGACGATAAGAGCGAAGCTCACCTGCATTCTTTACTGTATGCTCAACGTGAGTTGCGTTACACTTGTAGTTAGGAGTAATCTCACCAAGAGTATGAAGACCACCGTCACCACTCCAGTGATACATACCAGCTGTCCATACAATACCTGCGATATCGTACTGGTCTGAATACATGAGGCTGAGGATAAGACCGTTCATATCGTCCACCTCAAGGTCTGTTGTGATAAGAATTCTCTGCTGAGACTTCTTGTCTACCTTCTGACCAAGGTCAATAGCACTTGCAGAATTGCAGAATGCACCCATAGAAAGAAGGGCTGTTGCTACAAATAAAAGTGTCTTTTTCATATTAGTAAATTGGTTTGTCGTAAGAGTAGTTATAATAAAGGCATGTACCCATTATGGTTTTACCACTTGGACACATGCCTCTCAAACAAATATCTTATTATTTTACAGTAATAACTGTTCTTAGGTAACGTGTAAGTGAAGGTGTTCCGTTGTCGATTGCCTGAAGCACGAAGTGGATTGTATCACCTGGCTTAGCGTCAGCAGGGACTGTAAATGTTGTCTTTGCTGTATTAGGGCTATCAACTGTAATAGCCTGCTCGTTTGTAAGAACATATGATCCTACTGGGAAGTACCACCACTGAAGCTGCATCTCATCACCGTCTGGTTCAGTTGCCTTAGCATTGATTGTGATAGTCTGACCTGGCTTAGCTGCGATGTCAAATGGACCAGTAAGAACTGGATAGTGGTTTGCATCAGCATAGTTAGGAGTTACTGACCATCTCATACGAGCACTCTCAGAGAGGTTTCTCTCACCATTCATATCTGGGAATGTGTGATCCTCCTCAACTGGGCCTCTGTTCATGAAACGAGCCATATTGGAGAGTGATGTAGACTTTCCGCTGATGATGTCACGCATGTTTGTGAGCATATATGTTGGATGTCCTGACTGAGGTTCACCCTTCTTAATGTCCCAACGACCTGACCAGCCGCCCCATGTAGGGTCCTGCCATGCACGAAGACCGTTGTCGATAAGCTGATAGAAGCATCCGCTGTCACCATCGCCGTAAAGAGTTCCCTCTGGCTGAATAGCTGACCATACAACATAACCTTCTGCAGCCATCTGCTCGCGTGTCTTACCCGCTGAAGGTCCTGGGAAGTCTGTCATATCACCTGGAACCATCTGCTTTCCGTCACCCCAGCATCTTACAAGTTCACCGATTGGACCTGTACGCATCCACTCAGCTGTCCACTCTGGTGATGTAAGGTAGCTCCACTTCTTGTTGTCGTATCTACCCATCTGTCCACCGAGGTTCTGAACATAGATACCTGGCCACTCGATAGCGATATAAGTGTTGTAGGCATTATCCTGGTCACCTGAAAGGTTAAGGATAACCTTATCGTTGATCTTCTTTACGATAGCATCCCACTCTGCTGTACCCTTGTACTGGTCAGCGATTGAGCGAAGAGCAGCTGCGATTGATGAAGAGCCGCCCCATGCCTGAATGAAGAGTGGACCTGGCTTATCATCAAGGATGTTCTTCTTAATGAGGTTTGATCCGTCTGAATCATATGAGTAATCACCCTCGAATGCGCAGTTTCCGTAAACGCATACAGAACGGAGATACTCAGGCGTTGGATAACCTGGGTCATGAACCTTAAGGTTAGCATAGCATTTCTCATATGCATCAATGATATCGTCGATGAATCTTTCATCTTCCATGAATCTCCACGATGTCTGAGGGCCAAGACCCATCTGATCATACTCAGAGTCTACGATATACTGTGTTCTTCCTGATCCGTCATTCTTCCAGTGGAAACGGCTACTTGTGTATACAAGACCATCAATCTGGAAGTCTGTAGCGTGGAGAAGGAATCTGATCATCGAGTTGTTGTCATCGAGCTCAGGGTCACATGTAACGATAGTACGAGGTTTTACGTACTGTCCGTCCTTCTGAGAAGAACAGCTTGCAAGAGCAAGAACAGATCCTGCAAAAGCGATTGCCAATGTCTTGAAATTCATAATGAATCCAAAATTAATGTTTACTAATGACTATTTGAAGAGCATTGGAAGGAATTCTGAGAGATAAATTCTCCAGTTGATCCATACGTGACCGCCGCTTGTCTCTCTATAGAAATAGTTGTATCCCTTGTCGTCAAGATACTTTCTCATGTTAGTAACATTTCCGAAAAGGAAGTCCTCGTTACCACAACCAATGTAATAGAGCTTTGGCTTAGATGCGAAGAATGTCTTCATCTCTGAATCAAACTTTGCAATCTCCTCTGGTGATACCTCTCTCTGAGGAACTCCGCTTGGAGACCATGTGTTTCTAGCTCCTGGAATTGAAGCAGCTGCTGAGAAGAGACCAACATAACCGAACATTGTAGGATTGTTCTTTGAGATATTGAAAGAATGTCCACCACCCATTGAAAGACCAGCGATAGCACGGCTGTCCTTCTTTGCGATTGTACGGAAGTTCTTGTCAATGAAAGGAACGATCTCTGTTGGGAAATATGTAACGAACTTGTTCTGAGGATCGCTGAAGTGGAATGGCTTGTAGTAACCGAGGCTTGACTCACCTGGAGCTGCCTGCATTTCAGCGTGACCATTTGTCATGACGATGATCATAGGATCTGCCTTACCTGAAGCGATGAGGTTATCAGCGATCTGGCATGCTCTACCGAAAATTACCCACTCGTTCTCGTCACCACCTGAACCGTGGAGAAGATAAAGAACCGGATACTTCTTCTTAGGGTTTGCATTGTACTCAGCAGGAGTGTAGACATTAAGACGACGATCCTTTCCGATACCGTCAGAATGATACCACATGCTTGTAAGCTGTCCGTGAGGAACATCTGTTACCTTATAGAGGTCAGCCTTACCGTTTCCTACGAGGAAGACAATGCTTGTTGTAGCGAAATCACGATAAACAAATGAGATGATTGAATCGAGAGAAGAAACACCAAAAAACAAGAAAATAAAACAAAAGAAAACAAAAGGAAGAGGATCAGAAGTGTATGTCCATACACCATCCTTCTCTACCATGTCAACATAACCAGCTCCTACCATACCTGCTACGTGCTGCTCGTCTGCAGGCTTTGAAACGAAGTCACCTGCAATCTGAACTTTAACAGCCTTAGGGGCGATGAAACGGAAAGTAACGCAGTTATTCTCATCAACTACTGCAGACTCAATGTCCTGGGAGATGAAGAGGTTCTGCTGTGCCATAGCTGAAAATCCTGCAGCCATGCATGCAATTGTTAGAAAAATCTTTTTCATATATAGAAAGAATTATATTTCAACCTAGGGGGAAACCGGTCAATGCAACCCCCATAACAACCAATACTAACTAAATACTATCATCACCTCACGGCTTGAAGATTTACCACTTGGAAAATATATTGTAAAAGAAGATAAAGCTTCAGTTG
>JAKSJT010000119.1 GCA_024402125.1 Bacteroidales bacterium | reverse complement strand
CAAAGCAGCAACCACAACTATGACAGGAAATCAGCTTATCAACACTTACTATGATGTAATCTTCAATGATGTTCCAATCATCATCAATTCTTACCTCCTGGAGAAGAAGATCTATTGGATGGATTCTTACCACAAGGATGCAGTACGCTCTGATGTGTTTGTAAAGATCCTTAGAAAGGGTTCTATGTTCAACCCAGCAAAGGCTAGCTTCAAGACCTGGCTCAGAACTCTTACCGTCAACGCTCTTATCGACTACATCAAAGTATATAAGGTAGGGGAGTCTGTATTCTTCACAGATGAGGATGGTCACGAAGTTGAACGTCCTGATTTGAACTGCGATGTGGAATTCACTGCAGAAGAAGAGTATGTAGCAGCAGAACTCTTTGAGAACCTTGAGAGATTCCTTGAAGGTAGAGCAGATGAGGACAAGGTAATCATGACCCGTATCATCTCAGGATACAAGCCAGCTGAGATCGCTGAGGACCTTGGCATGACTCCAAACGCTGTATCTGGAAGACTCTTTAAGATGAGACAGGCATTCGCTGAATTCCAGAAGGAAGCAGCGTAATGTTTTTCTGTCATTATTTTTCGGATTATTTCAGTCGTACTGGAAAGATTGTACGGTAGATCTCGTATAGCCTATGGAAACTATTTATTCGTAAAAACTCTAAACACATTAATCCTATTATGAAATACTTACCTAAAGTTATTGCATTCATTGTTTGCGCACTGGTCCTTATGAGCTTCAATGCATCCACACAGTCAAAGAAAAGTACCAATGACTACAATCTTCAGAGAGCATATGAGGTTCTTAGAGAGGATGGAGATGAGCAGCAGGCTCTTAAACTTATTTCAGAGCAGTTGAAACTTACTCCGAATGATGCCAGGGCGTATCTTCTCAGAGCCAGAATCCTTCGCGGTCAGGAGTCATTCGGTGATGCTCTTGCAGCTGTCAATTCCGCTATCAAGGTCAATAAGCCTAAGGCTTCTGGAATCAAAAATTCCACTCTTGTATGGTGGAAGGCAATCATATATAAAGATATGTCAGAGCTTGAGCAGTCTGTAAAGTATTTCGATGAGGCCTTGAAGATGGCCCGAAAAGACAATAAGGAAAACGTGCAGGACATCTCGTTCGACTATGCGCAGGTGCTCTACTTCCTTAAAAGATACTCCGATGCTGACGCGCTCTACTATCAGATGCTGAGGGATGATGAAACAGATGTTTCGGCAATGGTAGGTCTTGCCCGTACAATGATTAAGAATGATGATTGTGAAGGAGCAAAGCAGATGCTGCTTAAGTCCCTCAAATATGAGGATGAGTATTCCGAGGCTTACAAATACCTTATGAGAGCTTATTCGGAACTTGGAGAAAAGGATGATGCTATTGATGCAGCACTGAAATACATCGAGCTCGATGAGGATGCGGATAGTGAAGAGGTTGTGGAGGCTATCCTTAAGCATAAGAGCTATGGCATCGCTAAGGTCAGGGAAAATGTAAAGCATGGTGAGGAACCTCTGGTCTGGAGATATCTTCTTACGGATGTCTATGAGACTACTGAGGAGTATGACCTTGCTATCAAGGAATATGATGCTATTGAGAGTGATTTCGGGAAAAGTCCACAAATCAACTACTACCGCTCTCAGTGTTACTCAGGACTTGGCCTCAATGCATTAGCTCTCTCTGAACTTGAGAAGTGTATGGATGATGACGATCCTTCAGCTAAGTTCATTGACAAGAAAGCATATTATCTTCGTGAACTCGGAGAATATGATGATGCAATTGAAGTGATTGATGAACTTATTGATATGGTTCCAACCCTCGGGTACGCCTATTATCAGAAGGGCCTTAACTATGAAATGAAGGGAGACCTTGATTCTGCGTACGACTGGTACAGTGAAGGAATTGATATTGACGACGATTATCCTTATCTGTATCTTATGCGTGGAGAGATTCTTCTAAAGAGGGGAGAGACAGACAAAGCTATGAGTGACTTCGAGGAGATTGTAAAGAGGGATACAACACTGGAAAGCGGATCATGCAGACACTATGCTCTTCATTTCCTTGGAAAGGATGACGAGGCTATGGCCTGGATGGATTCCCTGATCGTGAAGTATGAAAATGAACCAGGACAGTATTATGACAAGACGTGTCTTCTTTCCATGATGGGTAAGTTGGATGAGAGTGTCAAGGCTATGGGACAGGCCTTTGAGCATGGCTATGCCAGATTCGTGCACATGGACAATGACGATGATCTCGATCTTATAAGAGATAGGGAAGACTTCAGGACTATGGTGGCAGAGGCTAAGGCAAAGCTTCAGAAGAAGATCGAGAAGATGGGATTGGACGTGGAACCGCAGACAGAGGACCTGATAGTGGAAGTTCCTATCGTAAGACGAAATGGAGGTACCTTTGATGTTGAATGCCAGGTTAATGGACTTCCTCTAAGCATGATCTTCGACACAGGAGCAAGCGATGTTACCATCTCAAAGGTTGAAGCTGATTTTATGCTGAAGAACAAGTATCTTTCCCAGAGTGATATCAAGGGTAAGCAGTATTATCAGATTGCAAATGGTGATATTTCGGAAGGTACAGTCATAAACCTCAAGGAAGTGAGAATCGGTGGTGCTGTCCTTAAGAATGTCAACGCTTCGGTTGTGAAGAACCAGAAGGCTCCTCTTTTACTGGGAGAAAGTGTTCTATCTAAGTTCGGAACATTTACAGTGGATAACATCAATTCTAAACTGATCATCAAACAGTAAATTGAATGAGGCTGGCAAGTGATTGCTGGCCTTTTCTAATTTTTGAGTTATCAAAGCAATTGCTAACTTTACGGAAGTAATAATACAAACATACAACTTACCAATGCCAAATCCATTCACTTCATCTCTTCAGGCCGGAAAGTACGCTTTCCCGATTGTTATCTATACACTTGCTGACAAGGACACAGAATACTCTGTTGAATTGACAAAAGAGGACATTGATTCAATCCTTAATTTCCTTATGCTTCATGATGAGAATGTCGCTCTCACATGGCCGTTCAGGGAGTTCAATGAGGCCCTATATGACAAGCTGACTGAGGAGATTGAGAATTTCCTGGTCTCAAAGAAGATCATCTCTGAAATTGACGAGTACGGAATCGTATTCCCTATGGAGATCGGAAAGGAAGCGGATAAACTAAGACTGGAGATTTAGTCGATAGGTAATACTAGAAACAAAAAAGACACCCCAAAAGGTGTCTTTCTTATTATATAGTATGATAAGCAGTCAATTAGATCTTGATAAGCTCATACTCTCTTGTTCCGAGACCTATCTTGTCAGCGTGCTCAAGGCAAGACTTCCACTCTGAGTTAGGCTGGCTGTTGATGAAGTGGTCGTTTCTGTTGCAGAATCCTTCCTGCTTGAGGTGGTCTCCGATAAGACTGTTCTCGAATGCTGTAGCCTTGAGACAGAGGTCTGCGCAAGCCTGGTCAAGTGCCAGAGGATCGAATGAGCAGAGCATACCGATGTTCGCAATGATAGGTGCATCATTCTCTGAGTGACAGTCGCAGAATGGTGATACATCAACGATGAGTGAGATATGGAAGTTTGGTCTTCCGTCAAGCACAGCCTTTGTGTATTCAGCCATACGGCAGTTGAGGTTGCTGATAGCTGTGTCATTGGAGAAGCTGATAGCATCGAAGTTACAAGCACCAAGACATCTACCGCAGCCTACGCAGTTCTCGTGGTTAACAGTCATCTTTCTCTTCTCAGAGTCGAACTGAAGACCGTTGTTTGCACATTCACGCATACACTTGCGGCATCCACGGCAGAGGGCTTCTCTGATGAATGGCTTGCCGCTACTGTGCTGATCCTTCTTACCTGCTCTGGAACCGCAGCCCATACCGATATTCTTAATGGCACCACCGAAGCCGGTCATTTCATGACCCTTGAAGTGAGTGAGGCTGATAAAGATATCAGCATCCATGATAGCACGGCCGATCTTAGCGCTCTTGATATATTCGCCACCCTCTACAGGTACTTCAACATCGTCTGTTCCCTTAAGACCGTCAGCGATGATCACAGGACAGTCAACAGAAAGGGGAGTGAAACCGTTCTCCCAAGCACAGTAGAGATGCTCGATAGCATTCTTTCTGGAACCAGGGTACATTGTATTACAGTCTGTCAGGAACGGCTTTCCGCCAAGCTCCTTGACTACGTCAACAACTGCTCTTGCATAGTTTGGACGAAGGAAACTGAGGTTTCCGAGCTCGCCGAAGTGCATCTTGATTGCAACGAACTTTCCGTCGAAGTCAATATCACCGATTCCACCTCTTTTGATGAGTCTCTTCAACTTCTTTGGAAGAGTCTCTCCTCCTTCAGGAGTTCTGAAGTCGGTAAAGTATACTTTAGATTTTTCCATAAACTCAATTGTTGGGTTATACAAAGGTAGTGCAGTGTTAACAGTTTCCTTAATTGCTGAATTATTTATCGATAATGTAAATTATACTCAAAAATAGTTGCATCCTATCAAAATACTTAATAGATTTGTGTCAATAATACACAAAGAATCAATTTGTCCGATTATCAGATTAATTAACAATTAAAACAAAACATATATATGGAAGTTAAGCCAGGCAAATATACTTATGATTATCCGAGAGCCAGTATCACTTCAGACTGTGTGATCTTTGGATATGATGGCGGAAAGCTGAAGATCCTTTTAATTCAGAGAGGCATTGATCCATTCAAGGGAATGTGGGCATTCCCAGGAGGATTCCTGAGAATGGATGAAACAGTGGAGGAGTGCGCACGTAGAGAGCTCTTGGAGGAGACAGGACTTGCAACTGCATATATGGAGCAGTTCCATACTTTCAGTACGGTTAATAGAGACCCTAGAGGCCGAGTTGTAACTATCGCTTTTTTCGCTCTGGTGAAGATATCAGAAGTTAAGGGTGGAGACGATGCAGCAAAAGCAGCCTGGTTTGATCTAGATGCTCTTCCAGAGCTTGCCTTTGACCATGCGCAGATTCTGGAGGTGGCAAAGCAGAAACTGAAGGAGAGGATGCATTTCGAGCCAGTAGGATTCGAGCTGATAGACGAACCGTTCAAGATGCCTGATCTTCAGAACCTGTATGAAGAGATTCTGGGAGTTCAGTTCGACAGAGGCAATTTCTCAAAGAAGATGCTGGCTATGGATATTCTGGAAGAAACTGGAGACAGAGCTCCAGATGCATCCAGAAGAATCCCTAAGATGTACAGATTCAATAAAGAGAAGTACCAGATGATGAAGGAGAAGGGTAAAGGATTCTCGGTTGAGTTCTAATTCGTGCCTGAGATTGTAGAATTCGACGAAACTCTTGAAATATCGACCTCTACTAGAAAATGCAAAAGAGCGATCCAAAATTACTTTTGGGTCGCTCTAATATTTTGTTATTGTAAGATCCTGTTAGTCTCTTCTACCAAAGAAGCGGAGAAGATAGAGGAACATGTTCACAAAGTCAAGATAGAGTGAAAGTGCTCCGAGAACTGCGATCTTGTTTGTTGTGTCACTCTCTTCAGCGTCATAGAGAAGAGCCTTGATAGTCTGGGCATCATATGCTGTGAGACCTACGAAAACAAGAACTCCGATTCCGCTGACGATCATATCGAACATTGTGTTTCTGAGGAAGATGTTGACAACAGAAGCAATGATAAGTCCGATAAGAGCCATAAGGCAGAGATTTCCGAGTGTTCCTGCGGTGATCAGGAATGTTGTTCCAATAGATCTAATCTCATATACGAGGAAGATTGATGATAGTGTTACTCCGTTGATAACAGAATAGAGAAGGAACATAAGTGTTGCTGTCAGTGCTGAAATTCTGTTGATTGCAGCGGAGAGACCGATTACAAGTGCAAACTCGGCGATAAATAGGCCCCAGAAGACAAGCTGGTTTCCGAAGATCATAGCCATAACGCCAGGGTGAGATGCAACGTAGAATGCTGAAAGAGCAGTTACGATAAGAGCACCGCACATCCATAAGTATACGTTTCTGAAAACTTTACTGACGACAGCCTCCCTAGATCTGCTCTGGATCTCAGCTGAACCCATGTTGTAGTTTGTGTTGAATTCCATATTTTTCTTTAATTTTTATCTAGTTATTAATACAAAATTATTTACTCTTGTTCGAAATTCCAAATGGAAAGAGTCCGGCTTTCATAAGCTCAAAGTGTTTGTTTCCAAAAGGTATGCCGATAATAGTGATGTAGAAGAGAAGTCCGCATACAAGGTGAATAATGGCTATCTCCCAGTATCCGCACATGATCCAGATAAGGTTGAATACGATAGACAGGCAGCCTGGTTCTCCATTCTCGAATCTCATCTCTCTTCCGAATGGCATAAGAGCGTAGAGACCCATCTTGATCAGCTGGTAACCAAAAGGAATACCGATAATGGTGATGCAGCAGAGAAGACCGACTACTATATAGAAAGCAGATACAAGAAGTCCTCCAAGTATCAGCCATAGAATGTTTCCGATAAGGCTCATAGGTGTAGTTTTGTTTAATGGTTAATGAAAGTTAAGTTACTTGCTTCTTTAATCTATATACGGAAGATACTATTATTCTATTTCAAAAACTCACTTATAGATAACAAAAAAGTAAAAGGCTTCCTATCCAGAAGCCCTTTATAAAAGTGTCAGTAGTTTTAAGTGAAACTAGATTTCCTGAACCTCATCCACATTCGGAATGGCAGCGATACTTTCGATAGCCAGGAGCAGCTCTTCAGAAGAATGAACCAGGAAGTCGATTCTGGTGGTGACAATCTGGTCTTCGATTGAACTGTTGATGGTTGAGATTGAAAGATGCTGCTTTTCCACGAAACAGTCAATGATATCTCTAAGCAGATGGTATCTGTCAATTGATGTTACCTTGATGCTTACAGGGTAGGTGATAGCCTCGTTTCTTTCGAATGGAACTGATACGATAGCATCTCCGTTCTCACTTGAGAGCTTGATGACAGAAGGACAGTGACGGCTGTGGACAGTGATGGTTCCGTTGTTCTCCTTGTATCCGATAACCTCATCACCAGGAAGAGGATGACACACAGGACATCTGCCGTATTCAATGCGTGGCATTCTCTTAAGAATGTCATGAAGGTGGTTCTTTGCCTTGTATGTCTTTACATATGTGAACCACTCCTGGGTAGGATGGATGTTGTCGTCTGTTCCTATCTCTACGCAGTCACCACGGTGAAGTTCGGTTTTAATGGAAGCAAGTCTTCCATTTATTCTGGCGTACTGCGCATGCTCTCCGATAGCACTGTGAACCTCGAATGCGAAATCAAGTGCTGTAGCACCCTTTGGTAGAATGACTCCCTTACCCTTAGGTGTGAATGCAATGATGTCTTCATTATAGAGAGATGAACTTACACCTTCCATGAACAGGAATCCGTCATTGCTGCTTGCGATATTCTTCAGCACGTCCTTGAATCTCTCAAGCCAGCTATCATCACGGTCAACCACACAGCCGAGCTTTGCATTGACATGCATTCTCTCGGAACCGATATGAAGCTCTTCCCATGCACCGGAGTGGTTGAGAAGCTTCACATGGAAACTCTGGTATCCGTTATCCTTAGGGTTGTCAATGTAGTTTACTACGCTACCTGGACGCTCCTTGAACTTCTCTGACAGAATGGAGTAGATTGAAAGGGCAGTGTCCTTCTCCGGCTTATTTGACCATGTGATTGTTGGTTCGTAGATTACTCTAATGTAATGCTTGAAGTCAACATGAACAAAGTCACAGCCTTTCTCGTTCATATCTCTCCAGATACTGTAAGGACGGCGGTATCTCACTGTAATTCTGGCCTTGATTCCACTTTCAGCAAGAAGCTGGTCAATTTCCTTTGTGAACTGGTTGACAGTAGCCTCTGTTCTCTTGTTGTCCTTCTCAAGGAGTCTTTTGATCATCTCGAACTCACGAGGACAACGGAACCTGAACGAGAGGTTCTCAAGCTCTGACTTGACATGGTATAGACCAAGTCTACCAGCAAGTGGAGCATAGAAGAAGTCAGTCTCTCCGGCGATCTTCATCTGCTTGTCAGGACGCATCGAAT
>JAKSJT010000118.1 GCA_024402125.1 Bacteroidales bacterium | reverse complement strand
ATCCCTCTGGCGCTTCTCTGGCAGGTATATGATGAAGTTGCGAATATTTCTGATCAGAGATGCTCTTTCATCTGGATAGTTTTGTATGACCATGTCAAGAGCTTCCCCGGTTGTTTCTGATAGGGGACAACGTAGAATGGCATATAGGAGATATTGATAATGGAATCTATCCTTTTCCTTGTTGGATATGAAACTTTCAAACAAATCATACCAGTCTTCTGTTTTTTCTGGATTGAAGTCAGCTCCGTTATCCCATAATAGCCCCGATCTGGCGTTGTTGTAGTCTAGCTTGTATGAAATCTGTCTTGCCATAAGGATAGAAGATTGATAATATGTGTCCCCTAATAAGTGATATAAATGATATATAGTATTGCCTATCCTTGTAAAGTTACTGCTATTTTATCGTTTTCAAAACCCTCCCTAGTGAATAGCTATTTGTATTTTGCATAAGTTAGGACATTGATAGAATAAAATGAATGATGCATTGCAAGTGTTAATCTCTATTGCTTACGAGTTTTTTATGTTCGAAACTAGAAATAATGTATTGACTGTTTCGTATACATAGCGGAGGTGGATGTTCCACACAGTTATTACCGATAAATCAAAAAGTATAAAAATATGTCAATCCTATCAGAAGAACAGCTAAAGCAGCAGAAAGAAGAAGCAAGAGCACGTGAGATACGTCAGAATGTAAAGAGTCACTGTACCAAAATCAGAGACGGTATTAGAAAAAATGGATCCACAAGTGGTAACAGAGCTATTTGGGAACTATTCCAGAATGCGGGTGACTTGGCTAAAGATGGCAGTGCAACAATACGAATCACCTTAACAGAAGACGCCTTTGTGTTTGCTCACAAGGGAAAGTCATTTACATATGACTCATTGTGCTCATTGGTTAAGCAGGTAAGTTCCCAGGAGAAAGAGAACGATGACACAGTAGGTCAGTATGGTACTGGCTTCTTGACTACTCACAAGTTCAGTCGTCGAATAAAGGTCAATGGAAGTATGCGTATCAGTGAGAATCCTGTAGCATATGTAGATGTCAATGATTTCCTCATTGATAGAGAGAATTTTGACGATATCTCTCTTTTCATCGAGGATATGGCTGCACAGATTTTCAATGTAGAGAAGCTTATGGATGCAGAGCAGAAGCCATATGCCAAAGAGTGGACAGAACTCAGTTATGAGCTGAATGATCAGCGCAGAGAGGTAGCGCAGGCTGCCATTGACGAGGCAATTAAGTTGATGCCTTATGTTCTGACATTTAATGATAACATCGGTGTTTGTGAGATTGAGGATCATACTCGTTCAAAGTTTATCACATTCAAGAAGGCTGAAAAGAATTGCTCTGATTCAGACCTTAAATGTAAGAGTATTGTAATTACAGAATCAGGTTTCGCACCAAGGAACTTTGACTGCTACTACCTTGAACTACATGAGGGGGATAGCAGAATCATTCTTCCGCTGAAGTCAGAAAATGAGGTGTGCTCATTTGGGGATGTTCCTAGACTATTTGTGCATTTCCCTCTTATTGGACCAAATCATTTTGGCGTAAACTTCTTGTTCCACTCGCACAAGTTCACTCCGGAAGAACCTCGCGATAATATTATTGTTCCAAGGGACAATGATGCTACCGATAAGGCAGCAGCTGCTAATAAGCAGATCCTTATGGAGATGACAGATACCCTTTGGAAGTATCTTGAAGAACATATCCATACCTGGAAGGACACTATTAAGATGGCTTCTATCAACATAAAGGATAGTGGCTATAGTGAAGCTAAGACTGAAGAATACTATAAGGATCTTAAGACTAAGTGGGTCGAGGAGTTCTCAAAGCTTAAGATGATTCAGATAGGGGAGAACCGTTATAGTATGGATGACGAGAATCATCCTCTTGTCCTGGATTCGTCATTAGAGTCTTTTATTTCAAATCAGAAGGATGAGAAAAAGGATTATCTGTCTACAATCTATCCTTATGCTGAGAAGACTGCAACTATTCCTTGCAAGGATGAATTGATCAGATGGTCACAGATAATTGCGGCATGGGATGACAGTAAAACAGGTAACTTCCTTGGTCTGGAAACCATAGTAAAATATGTTAGTGAGAATCAGGGTGAACATCTTCACGATGTTCTAGAGATGATTGTGGCTGCTGGACATCAGGAGTTCTTTGACAAGTATGCTCTACTGCCAAATCGTGAGGGTACCCTGATGCTACGTCAGAATCTTCGTAATGCACAGTCTATTACCAAGGATCTGTATGATTTGGTTAAGAAGCTGGATTCGACTATCTGTACAAAGTTCGTGGATGAAGGATACGCAGATATTGTTGACTTGACTGCTTATAGCAGAACTAATCTTCGTGATGAACTCAACGCTGTTGTAAAGAAACATGAGGATGAATCTTGGAATAATCCATCGTCACCAAAAGCATATGATGGTGCCTTTGAGGATAGTCTGATAGCTTTGTGCTCTGCTTTCACTACAGTGGGCGGAACTTCAAAGCGAAACAAGCTCATGCCGATTATCTGCAAGTTTGAGGGTAAGGAATATGCTGAAAAGCATATACCTGCCTGGGAGGATGAGGCTCAGGGTTTTGATCTTTACAGGAATATCTTCTTGTCATTGGTTGAGAACCAGATGAAGAAGATTGCACTTAAGGATTTATCATGGGTGTCTAAGAATATCAATGATCTTGTCGCATTTGTTGATAATGCACGAGGAGATGATTACAAGAACTTCTGCACAGCCTATGCTATATATCCTGATATGAATGGGGATCTTCATACTCCAGACACATTGAAGAAGAACTGTGTAGAGTTCGACGAACTGTTCAATTTCTACGAACAGGTACTTAATGAGGATTTGAAAGGGAAGTGCGTCGATGACTGTTTTGAATCATTCTACAGCAATTATTCAGAACCGGCATATCAGTACACATCTCATTCAGTAGCTAAAGATATCCAGAATAAACTTAGTGCAGACGGTTACCAGGATACAGTGCTCTTGGATATCATTGATCTTACAGAGAGCGAGTCTGATTCAGGATTGCAGTGGAGACTCTTGTTCAAAGACATATATGATCAGCGCCAGTCCATTAGATATAATTTAGGCTCAGATTCAGAGCGAAAGGCTATCAACAAGATGTTGAAGATGAAGAGCCCGACTCTTATGGAAAAGATGGCAGATGTTGCGGAGATGGCGGATGCCAATATGGTATTGAATGCCCTTAATGCTGTAATCGACAATATTGAGCATGAGGCATATATCAAGAAACTGGGTGATTTTGCTGAGAGTCATATACAGAGATTCTTGGAGGAATCTCTAGAACCATTGGGAGTGCATGTCGAGAATATCCAGGGAGGACAGGATTTCATCTTATCAAAAGAAGGATTTGAAGATTATCATGTAGAAGTGAAGTCTCGCTGGGAAAGTGATCAGACAGTGGAGATGAGTGCTCTTCAGTTTAGACGTGCTGTTGAAAATCCTGATAGTTATGCTTTGGTTGGAATGAATATGTACAATTTTGATCGTACAAGGGTTGATAACGATGAACATCTGGAATTATCAGAACTTCTACCATTGATCAAGGTACTTGATAATATTGGAGAACTGGAGGCTGATTTGCGTAAGCGTACGGCTGAAGCATTCAAGGGTGGCGAACATGATATTAGACTTAACGGTTCCTATACTGTTAGGGTCCCTCAGGATATCTTTAAGGATAATCCAATGAACTTCAGTGAACTATTGACTAAACTGGCTTCATATTTCTCTTAAGAGGGTTGAATGTTTGATAAATAATTAGTTTATTTATTAGTTTCCTGAATGAGTGTCAACTTATTAAAGAATAACAGACAAAGCCTTATTCGATTTTTATGAAATATCTCATCTTGTGTCCCGAGAAATAAGTATATTTGAAAAACAAGGCAATATCTCTTACTGGTTATTAATTCGTTAGTAAAAATGAATGTTGATAAAGATTTACTAACGAGAATACTAATGGAACGCTCCTTTTGAGAGGTGGATGTTATTAATACATAGGAGGTTGTGCTCTAGTAAACACAAGTAGTATGGAATCACTTTCTCAATTTCGTACCATAGAGGAACTTGTCAAGATGCTTGATAGGGAGAAGGTTCTGTTCAAAGATATGTTCGAGAGAAGAAAATCTCTAGCATATAGGACAGACTATGCTATGGAAGTCGTGGATTACAAGAGAGAACGAATCCAGTACCTTATTGATCATGGAGTAATCCATGAGAACGGGGATTTCCTGGAGATGGAAGATATCTATGTCCAGTTCTTTGAGGATGTCCTTGACATGAACGAAGAGATTAGTGTAGCTAGTGTTCGTGAGTATATAGAGTCATTGAAGGAGAATATCAATTATTATCTTCAGGAGACCAACGAGAACCGTAAACTACAGTATCAAGGAAACGTTAGAAAGATACTTCGTAAGATAGGTCTACGTACACTGAAGAATGTCATTGATCTTAAAAGAAACGTAGACGTTGCATACAAACAGGAACCTAATTACAAGATTAAGAAATCCCGTCTGATCAACCTTGATGAGAAAAGAAAAGGGGTTAAGGTCTTGATGTCTGAGTGTGAGAAGATGCTTGATGGAGAAGTGGTGTTCTTTAAGGTTACTACAGATCCTGATATGCAGCGTACATGTATGGATGTTCGCAATGAATTTACGGAGGCTGATCACAACCTTTTGGAGATTGAGCACCAAATCATCGAATACATCAATCAGATAGAGCAGCAGAGTGCCCTTCTTAAAAAGATTAGAAAACTCAAATACCTAAAGGACCAGCTTACATGGAGAGAAGATACCAATATTGAAAGTATCCTTTCTGCTCGCAATCCTGTTTGGATGGAGAAACGTCGTTACAATAGGATTTTCCTGTCTGTGGATATGCTTCGAAGTAATGAGGATGTATATGACATTATTAGAAAGGTCGCAAGTAACAGCAATGTTCGCCGATTGTCTAGAACAGAAGCAGATCCGATAGACAAGGAGTTCCTTAGAGGTGAGACTGAAGATGTCACTACCGTTAACCTTACCGAGATGTGGAATGCCTTCAAGGCACAGGGCAATCATCTCTTCGCTTTCATTAAGGACTATCCATACAAAACAAGACGAACTCTTAGTGATCACATTATCCTATACTGTCAGATTGCGACTCAGCATAGTGATGAAATCAGGTTCCTTGATGAGTACGAAACATTTGAAAACATTGAATACGCTATAATATATGCGAGCTAATACCCAACGAATATACGATCTGCTCAGTCGTGGTGCTTTCCTGTCAGTAGATAGTACTGACTCAGAAATCAAGCATCTGTATAATGACATCGAGGAGAACTATTCGGACTATGAATCCTATTTCCTTGAATTGGGACTTCACCTCGAAGCGGGTGAAGGATACTATCATTTTGCAAGGACAAAAGAGGCAAAACTAAACATTGAGCTGAAACTTCAAAGTTTCGCTCAATGGGTAGATATCATTGACTTCTTGAAGACATACGATATTGCATTTTCGGTAGGATTTCAGTTCAGGAGCACAAGCATTCTTGAACGTATCAATCTTGATGTGGAACTTAAGGAAAAGGCCCGCAAGCTGTTCAAAAAGCAGAATACTAACCAGGAGGTTGTTGAGAAACTTATCAATGAGCTTACCTCGATGGGATTCGTGGAGAATATCAATGAACAGGATGGTACATATAAGGTTATTGCAGCATTCCGTTATGCTGAGAACCTTGTAGGTCTTATCACTATCTATAACGAAGAAGAAACACCTGAGGCATGAGACACCTGAACAAAATAGTATTTATAAATAGTGCTAACATCCCTTATGCTGAGGTGATGCTGGATGGTAATGTCCACTTCGCCGGTACTCAGGGTGTTGGAAAGAGTACAGTCCTGAGGGCTTTGCTGTTCTTCTATAATGCGGACAAGATGAAGCTGGGTATCCAGCAGGGCCAAAAGACGTTTGAGGAGTTCTACTTCAAGTATAACAACTCTTACATCGTCTACGAGGTTAAAACCGACCAGAGTGCATACAGTATCCTTCTGAGCAGAAGTCAGGGAAGGGTAGTGTATCGCTTTATTGATGCACCATTTAAGAAGGATTGGCTGGTTGGTAAAGACGGAAGGTCTGAAAGCGACTGGATAAAGATTCGAGAGAGGATAGGACAGAGAGTGGATATAAGTTCTAAGATTGAGACATATGAACTTTACCGAAACATCATTTTCGGAAGCACAAATGACAGAAGCCATAGATATGACAAGTATGCTATTGTAGAGAGTGCAAAGTCTCAGAATATTTCTCGTTCAATCCAGAATGTATTCCTTAATAGTAAACTTGATGCAGACTTTGTAAAGAATACCATTATTCAGTCAATGGCTGATTCGGAAGATAAGATAACCTTATCTACATATCGCCATCTGGTAGAGGACTTCGAGAAGGAGTTCGATGAGATTGACTGTTGGTATAAGAAGGATGCCAACGGTGATGTCCTTGTCAGGACAAAGGCTCAGAAGGCGGTGGACACATACCGTCTTTTGGTAGCACTGGACTATGAACTGATGCATACCTGGCATCAGCTCAGCTATGCTGTTAATCACACAAAAGAACAGATTCCATTTACAGAGGATAAGATTCGTGTGACGAAAGAGTCTCTAGAGAAACTTAGAGAAAAACTCGCCGGAGCACAGGAAGAGTATACCAAGGAACACGATCTTCTTATTAAGAAAATCGGTTCTCTAGATGGCCGCCTAAGTGATATTAGAGAAAAGCGTAAGCATTACGATGATATAAAGATCGGTGAAATCATTGCTCTTGTGGAGAAGGAACCAAAACTGCTTCAGGAAAAGAAGCAGAAAGAAGCAATGCTTGCTGCTCTGCAGGAGAAGTACAAGGACGTTACTGACAAATACAAGACACTCTTTTCAGCACTGGATGCAGAACTGAAGGCATTCGAATCTTCTCAGGTAGAGGAGAAGAACCGAAAGAATGCTGAAAAGCTATCCGATCAGGATAGCCTCCAGAAGTCACGTGATACCCGTAAGAGGACAATTGATGCTAGCTACAGTGAGTGGCTGACAGTCTCTGATGAGAGGGTGAAGAGTCTTAATGAAGCCTTTAACAATGCAGATAAGAGATTGTCAGAATTGCGTTATTGGCATCCATTGGAGTCTGAAATCAACTCTTGTAAGAAAGACATCACTGATCTGGAAACAAAGAAGAAAGACCTTGAGAGTCAACTTGCCGTTGTTAGGAATGAACTTAAGTCATTACGAAAAGAGGCTGAATTGGAATATGACCAGGTAGAGAAGGATTATGCTCGTCAGATGGATGCGGCAAATGAATCTCTTGATCAGCTGAAACAGGATCTGTCTAAGACTGAGGCCTTATTGTCAAGGTGGACAGGCTCTCTTTATGAGTGGCTATCCCAGAATAAACCAGGTTGGGAGAATACTATCGGAAAGGTCGTTGATGAGAATGAAGTGCTGTATGCGCAAGGATTGTCTCCGGAGCTTTCTGGAGGAGATTCTTTGTTTGGCGTGAAACTTAACTTGGAGGCGATTCCGGTTCATCATCGTACACCGGATGAGTACAAGACACTAAAGGTAGAGCAGGAAACTGCTGTGTCTACAAAGAAACAGGAGATTGTAGATCTGCAGACAGCAAAAGAGAATGCTTTGGAGTCTTTAAAAAAGGCATTCAAGGGAAAGGTCTCCGATCTTCAGCAGCAGGAGACTAATCTAGATGTTCAGCTAAGTCAGATACCTACAAAGATAAAAGATGCAGAGACTCGTCTTCGTCAGCTTAGGCAAAGAGAAGACGAACAGATCGCAGAGGAAAGGGAGAAAAGGACAAAAGCGTATCATGATGCTACGCTGTCTTTGGAGCGTGAGAATGACTCACGAAATCAACGTAAGGCAAAACGTGATAGGGATCTAAAGTCAGCTGACAGTGAGTATAACTCAGGAGTAAAGTCTTTACAGAAGGCCTTTGAGGATTTCTGCGTACAGCAGAAGATGGACTTTGAGGCTAAGCAAA
>JAKSJT010000117.1 GCA_024402125.1 Bacteroidales bacterium | reverse complement strand
GAGAGGGAGAGTCTGCTTGCCGTCAACTCTGGCAATAGGGTAAGATGTGTTCTCGTCTGTGCTTGCTGCAAGGTTGTTGCCGCTGATTGCAGCGATCTTGTCAACGCTTACATCAAGAGTTGCAGTTGCATCCTTGTCGAATGAAGAGAGCTTGCAGCGCATGAAGTAGTCTGCAATCTTATCCTTGAGAGCCTCGCAGGCTGACAGAGCTGCTTCTGTGTTGTCACCATAAGGGAGAATATCAGCTGTGCCTGCCTTCTTCCACTCAGCGAAGTCATTACATGCTGTGTAGAATGCCTCAATCTGGTCAGCATTAAGACCAGCCTCACCGCTACGGTCAGTGCTTGATCCGATAGTACCTACTGCAGATGTGATAATGCCCTTGAGGGCCTCATCATCTGTGCTTGCAGGAGTGATGATACCGTCACCGTTGAATCTTGTCTTTGCAAAGATAGCAACGCTGTCTGCTGTATCAGCTGCAGAGATGACATCCTTCTCAAGACCAAGGTTTGAGAGAATCTGCTTAGCTGAAGCAAGAAGCTTTGCTCCTTCCTCGTTTTCTGCATTGATAGCACTGAGAGGAAGTTCGCTTGATTCATTGAGAAGAAGGTCCTTGTCCTTGATTACGCTAGTGAGCCACTGGGCCGCTGCGATGATCTCATTGACACGGATCTTTCCGTCCTTGTCAACATCAAGTAGAGCAAGAGTCTTCTCATCAAACTCAAGACCCTTAGTAGGGCAGCTGAGAACAGTCCAAAGTTTCTGGTCAAGTTCACCTAGGTGAGCGATATCCTCGCCACTTTCAATCTTAACTCTGGTAACTCCACCGATAGTGTAGAATTTCCAGTTGTATGAGCTTTCGTTTGCCATATGTATTGAATTATTATTATCTAATTTACAAATATAATCTTTTTGATGGAAGATTTTAATAATCAGTGTACTCCGAGAATCGTTTTTTAAAGAAAAAAAGCCAGCATCTGTCGCTAGATACTGGCTCTGGAACTATTTCAGTCGTGTTAATGTCCTACATGAAGATGTATCTGAGAACAAACAGCACTGCAAGAACCCAGATGGTAGGGTTGAGTTTCTTGAGATTACCTGTGCATGCATTAACTACAACATAAGTGATCATACCGAGCATGATACCATGAGCGATACTATATGCAAGAGGCATCATGATAGCTGTCACAAATGCAGGGATTGCCTCAGTGTAGTCACTCCAGTCAATGCTTGCAATAGGAGACATCATCATGACTCCGACAATTACAAGAACAGCACCTGTAGCAGCACTAGGAATAGCAAGGAAGATAGGTGAGAAAAGAAGTGCAACAGCGAAGCATGCTGCAATCACAAATGCAGTAAGACCTGTTCTACCACCCTCTGCAACTCCTGATGCACTCTCAATGTAGGTAGTTGTTGTAGATGCTCCGATACATGCTCCAGCAGTTGTCGCAACTGCATCAGCCATAAGCACCTTGTTGATGTTGTCAACGTGACCATCCTTGTCAACCATTCCTGACTTGATTGATACTCCGACAACTGTTCCGATAGTATCGAACATATCAATGAAAAGGAATGTCAGGACAACAACTAGCATGTCAAGAGATAGGATCTCGCTCCATGCGAACTGCATGAACAGCGGTGACACTGAATCAGGTAGTGAAACAATACCGTTCATCTGGGTGATTCCCATAGGGATACCGATAACAGTAGTTGCGAGCATACCGATAAGGATACCGCCCTTGACCTTGAGGATTACAAGAATCGCTGTGAGGAAAAGACCGATGATAAACAGAAGGCTGCCGAGTGACTTGACATTGCCAAGTGTAACAAGTGTTGAGTCATCGTTTGCGATGATTCCGGCGTTCTGAAGACCAATGAAGGCGATGTAGATACCGATACCGGCTCCGATAGCGTTCTTAAGTGATACAGGGATTGCATTCACAATCATCTCACGGACTTTTGTGACGGAGAGGATGATGAATATGATACCCTCAAGGAAGATAGCTGTCAGGGCGAACTGCCAGCTGTATCCCATACCAAGACAGACAGTGAATACAAAGAATGCGTTGAGACCCATACCAGGGGCAAGACCGAAAGGCTTCTTTGCATAGAATGCCATTACTAGAGTTCCGATGATGGCAGCAAGAGCAGTTGCTGTAAATACGGAACCGTTTGGCATTGTGTCAAGAGCGCTGAAAATGCTTGGATTAACGGCTAGGATGTATGCCATTGTAAGGAAGGTGGTGATACCGGCTAGTATCTCAGTCCTTACAGTATGCTTACCCGGATCAAATCCGAATGCTTTGCTTAGGAATGTTGACATAATTGTTCAGAGATTAGAATACCCACTTTGTACCGATGCAAGGACGGCACTTGAATCCGCTGCAGCCTGCGAAGTTGTAAGAGAGCTCGATCTCGCTACCGATATTGAGGTTGTCACATCCGAAGAGCTTTCCGATGTTGTACCAGATCTGAGGCTCTGAAAGGAAAGTAACCTTTCCTGGCTCAGCTGCGAGAGGGTTCTCGTCACCATATCAGTAATTAGTGTTCTCACCCCATACATCTCCAAAGCCGCTGAATCGGAGATCGTTTACTCCGAAGAGGTCCTGCATTCCCCAAACGAATGTGAACTGGAGAGGAAGGTCACTTGTTGCTCCGTTATTGAATGTCTTGTACATGAGCTCGAATGTGAATGTATTTGAGAAGTCAGCGTTGTGGAGGAAGTAGTTTGCTCCAAAGAGGAAGTTCTGGTTGCCAAAGCCTACACCACCGTTGTACTCAACGTGAGCGCTGAGGTCCTTAAGTGCTGTCTCCTGCCAGAAGTTAAGACCTCTGGCGATCTCCATATAGCTTCCGCTTACACCCTTGTTCTTTCCGTCCTTCTTAGCGTTGTAGTCATAGTCAACGAAGAAGAAAGTGTCACCCCATTTGTCTCCGTAGTAGCCTTCGAGTGTTGTTGTGAAGTGCTTTCTAGAGAAGTCGTAGAAAGTCTGGAAGTTTGTCTGTGCTTTAGCTGTGTAGCTAAGACCAAGCAGTGCAAGCACTGTAATAGCAAGAATCTTTCTCATGTTGATAAAATTTATTTCTGTATGAATGAATTAACTGATGTGGATTAACCGAGAGTCATGATGGTTGAGAGGTTTGTTCCCTCAGGGAATGCGTCTCTACCGTGAAGGCCTTCGCATACAAGCTCAATGATGAAGTTGACATATGCTGCCTTTGGCTTGAACATGTTTACAAGTTCGAGAGCAGCTACCATTGTTCCACCTGTTGCGAGAAGGTCATCATGAAGAAGAACAACATCATCAGGAGTGATGGCATCCTTGTGGATTTCGATAGTGTCAGTGCCGTACTCCTTGTTGTATGAAACCTGTACTGTCTCAGCAGGAAGCTTACCTGGCTTTCTTGCAAGAACAAATCCTGCTCCAAGTCTCTCAGCGAGGATAGCTCCAAGGATGAATCCTCTGGATTCGATACCTACAACCTTTGTGATACCCTTGTCCTTGTACTCTTCGTAGAGTATGTCAGCCAGTTCCTTAAGGCTCTCAGCGTCTTTCATGAGAGTTGTAATATCATAGAACTGAATTCCTTTCTTTGGAAAATCAGGGACAACCCTGAGGTGGTTTTTGAGTGTTTCGATGCTCATTTGTGAATAGAATTTTTATGTTGCTAAATTTAAAACTAGTCTTTGTCCGGTAGAATCGCATTTAGGACAATGCCGACGATTGCTGCAACAGCAAGTCCTGAAAGTGATACTCCTACATTGATGGAGTCATTTGCTCCGTATTTGATACCGATTGCGAATACGAGAATAAGTGCTCCTATTATGACATTCTTTGATCTTGTGAAGTCAACCTTAGCTTCCACCATGTTTCTTACTCCGACAGCTGAAATCATACCGTAGAGGATGAGTGAAACTCCACCGATAGTTGCGGCAGGCATGGCACTGATTACAGCGGAGAACTTAGGACAGAAAGATAGAACGATAGCGATAACGGCTGCAATTCTGATAACCCTTGGGTCAAATACCTTGGAGAGGTTGAGAACACCTGTGTTCTCTCCGTATGTGGTGTTAGCAGGAGCTCCGAACAGGGAAGCGATGCAGGTTGCGATACCGTCTCCCATAAGAGTTCTGTGAAGACCAGGATTCTCGATAAGGTCTTTCCCAATTGTTGAAGAGATTGCACACATATCGCCGATATGCTCTACCATTGTTGCGAAGGCGATAGGCATGATGGTAGCTATTGCAGAGGTGAGAAGGTTGAGGTTAGGGTCCTTGAGAACAAAGAATGAAGTGTTCTCCCACTGGACAGGAAGACCAATCCAAGCAGCATCTTTGACAGAACTGAAGTCAACGTTTCCGGTAATTGCCGCAACAAGGTATGATCCCAGGACTCCAAGCAGAATCGGAACGATTCGGATCATGCCCTTTCCCCAGATGTTGCATGATACTATTATGAAGATCGCAACAAGGGCGAGGAACCAGTTGGTGGTGCAGTTGGATATCGCAGAACCCGAAAGGGTAAGTCCGATAGCGATGATAATAGGACCTGTAACGACAGGAGGGAAGTACTTCATTACTCTTTTTGTACCGAATGCTGCGAACAGACCAGCCATTGCAAAATACAGAAGACCTGCGCAGAAAACACCGATACATGCGTATGGCAGAGCCTGAGCAGCGGATAGACCTGCATCAGCACCCATTTGGGTTACGCCAATATATCCTCCAAGGAATGCAAACGATGATCCCAGGAAAGCAGGTACTCTCATTTTTGTGATGAGGTGGAAAAGAAGAGTTCCGATACCAGCGAACAGTAGTGCCGCAGCGACAGAAAGGCCCGCAATCGCAGGCACCAGTACAGTTGATCCGAACATGGCGAACATGTGCTGGATTCCTAGAATGTACATCTTTTTTCTGCCAAGAGTTCTGGCATCATAAACAGCGTGCTGCTGGTTAATGTTTGTGTTATCCATGCTGCTATTTGGTTTTGGTTAGTTGGCGTCTTTTTTGGGAAACCCTAATCACCACGAAATTAGTGAGAATTGTTGGATTTTACTATAGAAAAAGAGCTGCGAAAACTTAAGTTGTCAACATATTATTCACAATCTGACTTTCACCCCAAAATGCGGTGCAATTCTTATCCATAAAGCATTGCCTTTCGTGAGTATTTGAGTATTTTTGTTAGATATAACAAATGATATGAGTATTTTTTCTACACTTCATAAATGCAGTGCCTTCCTGTCCAAGTATGCCTCATGGGTTGTGATTGCAGCAGCGGTAGTTGCACTGTTCTTTCCTGATATCTTCGCATGGGTCCAGAGAAACGGTCATAGCAGCATCATTCTCGGAATCATCATGCTTACAATGGGATGTACCCTGTCGACAGAGGACTTCAAGATCCTTTTCAGCAGACCTCTTGACATCCTTATTGGAAGCATCGCCCAGTATACACTTATGCCGCTTCTTGCGTTCACCTTGACAAAGGTGTTCAACCTCAATCCTTTCATGAGTGCAGGTATCATCCTTGTCGGTTGCTGCCCAGGAGGCGTGTCAAGTAACATCATGAGCTTCCTCTGCCGGGGAGATGTCGCTTTTTCAGTTGGAATGACAACAGTGTCAACTATTCTGTCTCCGATCCTAACACCGCTTCTTGTGTATCTTCTTGCAGGCACTTCAATCAATGTTGACACAATCGGTATGTTCAAGAACATCCTTGTAGTTACCCTTATTCCTGTGACTGTGGGATTCCTGTTCAACTATTTCCTTGGAAAGAAGTCATACTTCAAGGACATACAGAAGACAATGCCGGGACTCAGTGTTATCTGCCTTGCACTTATCGATGGAGGCGTCATCTTCCAGGTTCATCCTCAGCTTATGACAAACGGAGTGAGCCTTGTTCTTCTGACTCTCTGCGTTGTGTTCTTCCACAATGGTCTAGGGTATCTGCTGGGTTACACAGTTGGAACTCTCTGCAAGTTCTCCACAGCGAAGAAGAGGACAATCAGCATCGAAGTCGGTATGCAGAACGCCGGAATGGCAACTGTCCTTGCCAACAACTTCTTTGCAACACCAGCTGCCATAGCTGCCAACCCTCTTGCAGCACTGAGCGTTATCCCATGTGCCATCTCATGTGCATATCATTCTATTTCAGGAACTATCCTGGCTGGTATGTTCGCTAGATACGATCTTAGGAAATCATCTAAATAACTTTGATATGAAACGACTATTTATTGCATTGTCATTAATGCTTGCCTCAGTCAGTGCATTTGCACAGATTCCATTTGAGGTACTGGAAGGAGGAAATGCATCTGTCAGTTCTTCAAGTATCAACTTTATCGGAAGGACTGATCCATCTGTCAAGGCCGTAGTGGCAGGGGAGGCAGTCAAAGTATATAAGACTGGAACATTCGGAAAGAAGATCACCCTTAATCCTGGCGAGAACACAATATCCGTTGTGCTCACAAAGGGTCACGATACAGTAACTAAGGAAATCAAGGTGACCTATACCAAGCCTTCATCCTCTTCGTCATCGAGCTCTTCTTCTACTTCGACAGAAGTGAAGGAATTTGATATGTACGCAAAGACAGTACAGGGCGCTTATTTCCAGAACGGAAACGGAGATGACCGTCTCGGAGGATCGAAGATGGGATATCTGGAGCCTGATATCCTTCTTCACATAACAGGTGAAATCGGGGATCTTTACAGGGCGCAGATTTCAGACAACAGGTTTGCATATGTTGAGAAGCAGTATGTCAAGGTCTGTGAGGGAAAACTTACCAAGGTCAATACCGGTAATGTATCCATCTCCAATGCCGGCAAGTCAGACAGGATCTCCATTCCTCTAGGAGTCAGACTTCCATACACTTCATGGACTGAACTTGACCCTACAACAATATGTGTCAATATCTATGGAGCGATGAATAACTCCAACTGGCTTATCCACAAGCAGAACCTTGAGATGGTTGACTATGTGGACATGGTCCAGACTGACAGTGATGTCGTGACTGTGAAGATAGCACTTAAGAAAAAGTATGCCTGGGGATATTCCATCACATACCAGAACAACAATCTTGTAATCACAGTAAAGCACACTCCTTCAACTTCATTGAAGGACCTTACTATTGGTCTTGATGCCGGTCACGGAGGAACAGCACCAGGTGCTGTCAGCATAACTGGCCTTACTGAGAGTGAACTGAACCTCAAGCTGGTGAACCTTGTTATGGACATGCTACAGGCTAAGGGCGCAAAGATTGTCAGAACCAGAACAAGCGTTGACCAGACTCTCAGCATGACAGAGAGAAAGAAGACCCTTAGGGATGCGGATGTGGACTTCCTTGTTTCAATTCATAACAATGCAGGTGGTTCTCCATTTGTTCCAATGGGAACAAGCGTCTACTACAAGCATCTTGTAAACAGACCATTTGCTCAGTGCATCTATAACAGAATGCTTGAGCTGGGAGTCCCTGACTACGGTCTTACCGGAAACTTCAACTTCTCCCTCTGCGGACCAACCGACTATCCGAACATCCTTGTCGAGGCTCTTTTCATGAGCAGCCTTGTGGATGAGGAGATGCTTGCAGACGAGAACATGCAGAAGCAGATAGCAAAGAAGATCGTGCTTGGCATTCAGGACTATCTTAAGATGGTGAAAAGAGAAGATTCAAAGAAAAAACAGTAATTCACATATAGCCTATGATGCAGATTTATTGCAAGAATACAAAGACAACCAAGTCATTCCAGGAAGGAACATCCCTTCAGGATATTTTGGCTGAGTTTGATTTTGAGAAGCCATATCCAATAGTTTCGGCAAAGGTTAACAATGTCTCCCAGGGACTGAAGTTCCGTGTGTTCCATAACAGGGACGTGGAGTTCATTGATGTCAGGGACACAAGCGGTATGAGAGTATACAGCCGTTCCCTCTGCTTCCTTCTCTGTAAGGCAGCAAGTGACGAGTTCCCAGGATCGAAGATATTCATGGAGCATCCTATCTCCAGAGGTTACTTCTGCAGGCTTGAAAAGGCTGACGGATCCAAGGTCACAAAGTCTGATATCACAAAGATCAGGACCCGTATGCAGGAAATTGTTGACAAGGACATGTACTTCCATAGACATGAGGTGCAGA
>JAKSJT010000116.1 GCA_024402125.1 Bacteroidales bacterium | reverse complement strand
ACTCTAATAGAAACAGTTAAAAGAAAATAATAGAATAAATGGAAAATAAATTCTCATACGAGAGTTTGATGCATTTCAGAATCAAAAAGATTCTGATGATATGCAGCAACTATGATGCATTCATCCTTAAGGAAGATGGTCAGATTGAAAGTGAAATCTACCGTGAGTTTGTGGAACTCAACCTTTCTCAGCCACCTAAGTTCGTCTGGACAAGTTCTTCAGAAGAAGCTGAAAAGGTACTTGCTGAAGATTCGGCTATCGATATGGTTATCTGTATGTACAATGACCAGGACAAAGGTGTATTCCAGCTTGCAAAGAAGCACAAGGAAGAAGGTCATACTACCCCATTTGTTCTACTCATGCATTTCTCCAAGACAATTAAGAAGAGAATCTACGAACAGGACAATACCGGTATTGACTTCGTATTCAGCTGGCATGGTAACGCAGACCTTATCCTTGCTATCGTGAAGCTGTTCGAGGATATGCAGAATGCGGATCACGACATTCTTGAGTGTGGTGTTCAGGCTATTCTCCTGGCAGAGGACTCAGTAAGATATTATTCAACATACCTTCCTGAACTTTACAAGCTTGTGCTTACCCAGAGTGCCGAGTTCCTCAAGGAATACCTCAATGCAGGACAGAAGAAGAACAGAAAGCGTTCCCGTCCAAAGATTCTTCTTGCTACATGCTACAATGAGGCAATAGATCTTTTCAACAAATACAAGTCCAATATCCTTGGTGTGATTTCCGACATCGGAATGATTGCATCACATGAGGACCCTCATCAGAACGAAAAGCTTGATGCGGGTATCGAGTTCGTTAAGAAGATACATGAGTTTGACCCGTTCATGCCAGTCCTTCTTCAGTCTTCTCAAGGAAGCATGGCATCCATGGCAGAAGAGCTTGGAACAGGTTTTTTGAAGAAGTATTCACGAGCTCTGTTCATTCAGCTTGCTGATTTCATAAAGAACGAATTCGGATTCGGAGATCTTGTATTCCGTGACAAAAAGGGCCGTGAAATCGCAAGGGCATCCAGCATGCATGACTTGAAGATCATTATCCAGTCGCTTCCTGGCGATATCCTTATGAACAACACATCAAAGAACATGTTCTCAAAGTGGTTCTACGCAAGAGGACTGTTCGCCCTTGGAGAGAGATTCCGTGCTGTTCATAACACGGATGAGAACATGGCCAGAAAGTTCCTTCTGACTCAGATCAACGAGTTCCTGGAGTCTTCGGGACGTGGTATCATCGCGGACTTCAGAAAAGAAACTTACGAGGACTATGTATGGTTCTCAAGACTCGGGCAAGGATCGCTTGGTGGAAAAGCCAGAGGTCTTGGTTTTCTTAACAGCTTGGTACAGAAGCATTCTCTTGCTGATCAGTTCGATGACATCAAGATATCTATCCCTAGAACTATCGTTGTAACAACTGACTGGTTTGATGAGTTCATCATGATCAATGGTCTTCAGTATGTCATTGATTCAGAACTTTCTGATGACGAAATCCTTTCAGAGTTCGTAGCATCCCGTCTCCCTGAAGGTCTTGTATCGCTGCTGAAGTCGTACCTTGCTACAGTATCATCTCCACTTGCTATCCGTTCGAGCTCCAAGCTTGAAGACAGTAACTGGCAGCCATTCGCTGGAGTATACTCTACTTACATGATTCCAAATGCTGAGAACAAGGACCAGATGCTCCGTATGCTCGACAAGGCAATCAAGAGTGTCTACGCTTCAGTATTCTATAACGGTAGCCGTAACTACATCCAGAGCACAGAGAACCTTCTCAGTGAAGAGAAGATGGCTGTTGTTATCCAGAGCATTTGCGGAACAGATCACGAAGGATTGTACTATCCGATGATGTCTGGTGTAGCTAGAAGCGTTAACTTCTACCCTATCGGAAACGAAAAGGCTGAAGACGGTATCATCAATGTGGCATTCGGTCTTGGTAAGACAGTCGTTGACGGAGGACAGACATTGAGATTCAGTCCAAAGCAGCCTAGAAAGATTCTTCAGCTGACAGATCTTACCCTTGCAAGACGTGACACCCAGAAGATGATGTATGCCCTTGACCTTAGACCAGGAGCATTCAAGATTTCAAGAAACGAAAGCATCAACCTTGCATACATCCCAATTGCAGAGGGTCTAAAGACATACGACTACCCACTTCTTGTGGCATCTACTTTCAGCACTGCAAGCAATAGGCTTGTGCCAGGAACATATGAGGACGGAGAGAGAATCGTCTCTTATGATGCAATCCTTAAATATGGTAAATTCCCTGTAGCAAAGGCTCTAGACAAGATTATTCAGATCTGTCGTGAGGAACTTTCAAATGAGGTTGAAATCGAGTTTGCAATCGATGTAATGACTGGAACAGATGGTGAGAAGCTTGAGCTTTCACTTCTCCAGGTTCGTCCTGTGAGCGGTTATCAGAACGTATCCGGAGAAACAGCTGAGAGCGTGGCTGAGACAATGAACCAGAAGCTCATCTACTCAGAGAAAGCCCTTGGAGCAGGTTATATCAACGGTTTTGACTACATCGTATGTATTACTCCAGAGGACTTCAACAACACAAAGACCAGTGAGATGGCTCAGGAGATTTCAAAACTTAACTACAAACTTAAGGCTAAAGACAAGGGATATCTTCTCCTTGGTCCTGGTAGATGGGGTTCTTCCGACCCATTCCTTGGCGTTCCTGTAACTTGGAGTGATATCTCTGAGGCAAGGCTCATCGTTGAATGGGGAATCCCAGGATTCGAGGTGGAGCCAAGCCAGGGTACACATTTCTTCCAGAACATCACCTCACTCGGTGTCGGCTACCTCACTCTTAATACAACTTCAGGTGAAGTGAACAGAGAGCTTCTTGACTCCTTGGAGTGTGTTGAGAATGGAAAATACATTAAAGTATACAAAGTTGACGGACTTAGTGCCTTCATTGACAGAAACACAGACAAGGCAATTGTAGGATTCCAGTCTAAAAAATAGATTTCATTAGTAGTGTAATGGACAAGTGCCTTATATATCAGATGCTTCCTAGACTTTGGGGCAACACCAACAGGAAATGTGTTCAGAACGGAACTCTTGAGCAGAACGGCTGCGGAAGATTTGCGGACATTGACAACAAGTCTCTTGATTACATCAAGGGCCTTGGTATGGACTATGTCTGGTTCACAGGAGTTATCCGTCATTCAACAAAAGAATCAACCAGAGGCTGTGTAGCGTCTCATCCTCAATTTGTTAAGGGTAGAGCAGGCTCCCCTTATGCAATATGTGATTACTATGATGTCAATCCATATCTAGCAACAGATCCGGACAAGAGGATGTCAGAATTCGAGAACCTCATAAAGAGAACTCATAAGAAAGATCTGAAGGTTCTCATCGACTTCGTTCCAAATCATGTTGCCAGGGATTATGGCAGTTTCCGATCTCCTTATGCACCTGCTGACACTCAGTATCTGGGAACAGAGGATGACATGACTGCTCACTGGAAACCGGAGAATGACTTCTTCTATTATCCAGGAGAAGCCCTCACTCTTCCTAACAACCAGCAGTTCAAGGAGCAGAATCCTACACTTGACCTCTATCATGAGTTCCCTGCTAAAGCATCCGGCAATGTCTATTCCCCTTCTCCATCTGTCAATGACTGGTATGAGACTATCCGCATCAACTACTGCGACTTCTACACCGAGACATGGAACAAGATGTACCAGATAGTACGTTTCTGGGCATCTAAGGGAGTGGATGGATTCAGATGCGACATGGTTGAACTTGTTCCTTGGCAGTTCTTCAAGTGGATGATAGCAAAGATCAAGGAAGAGTTCCCATCCGTAATATTTGTTGCTGAAGTATATGACAAGAACCTATATTCTCACTATGCTCTTGAAGTAGGGTTTGATCTTCTTTATGACAAGTCAGGCCTATATGATGTGATCTTTGCCATAACAAAGGGCTGGCAGAGCACAAAGGCCATCACATGGAACTGGCAGTCAATTCCTGACAATGTTCAGAGCCACCTTCTCAACTTCCTTGAGAACCATGATGAGCTTAGATTCGGATCATCTGATTTCGGGCAGGATGCCAGAAGAACATTTGCAGCACTGTATGTCTCACTATACTTCAACAAGTCCCCTTTCATGGTGTACTTCGGTGAGGAGTACGGAGAAAGAGGTATGGATGATGAGGGATTTAGTGGCAGAAACGGCCGTACAACCATCTTTGACTGGTGGAGCGTAGATTCTCTAAGAGCCATTAAAAAAGGTGCTTCAGAGGCTCAGGACAAGTTCTTTGACAAGTTCTCCGCTGCACTTAAAAGAGCATCTGTTGATGAAGCTATCAAAAACGGTAAAACCTTTGATCTCTGCTGGTTTAATTCAGGATCAGAGGGATTTGACCATGACAAGCATTTCGCTTTCCTTAGGGGTGAATATGGCGACATCAGACTTTTCGTTTCCAATTTCTCAGATAAAGATGCTGATATCAAGGTCTCAATTCCGTCAGAGGCCTTCGAGTATATGAAAATGCCGAGCTCAATCCCAACTTCTATTGCTGTTCATGTCCCGGCATATGATGGTGTAATTCTATCTCTTTAGAATTTATTGTCAGCAAGACCTGCAAGACCTCCTGTTGCTGTTTCCTTGTACAGTGATGGGAGGTCGTGTCCTGTCTGCTTCATCACTTTTACAACTTCGTCGAATGACACTCGATGGTTTCCGTCCGAGAATGTTGCATAGATGTTAGCATCGAGGGCTCTGGCTGCAGCGAAAGCATTTCTTTCAATACAAGGGATCTGCACAAGACCATAAACAGGGTCACAGGTCATTCCCAAGTGATGTTCAAGACCCATTTCAGCAGCATACTCGATCTGTGTAGGTGTGCCTCCAAACAACTGGCAGGTGGCAGCTGAAGCCATTGCGCATGCAACACCGACCTCTCCCTGACAACCTACATCAGCTCCGGAGATTGATGCATTGTATTTGACCACATTACCAAACAAACCACCGGTAGCAAGTGCATTCAGGATTCTCTTGTCACTGAATCCGTGCGATGTAGACATATGATACAATACTGCAGGAAGAACTCCACTAGCTCCGCATGTAGGAGCTGTCACAATTGTTCCACCAGATGCGTTCTCCTCACTTACAGCAAGTGCGTATGCGTATACGAAACCTCTACTTTGAAGTGACTGCTTGTATCCTGTTGCCTTGACATAGTATGTGGCTGCTTTTCTGGAAAGATGAAGAGGTCCTGGAAGTGCTCCTTCATTTTCAAGTCCGCTCTTCACAGCGTTGCGCATGGTCTCCCAAATCTCCATAAGGAAATCCCAGAAGTCAGAGTCTTCACATTGAGATACATACTCCCAGAAAGTACGGCCTGTTGACTTGCACCATGCCATAATATCCTTGATAGTATTCAGGTCATAGATTTCAGGAGTGGCAGCGAACATATCATCGTGCTTTCCTTCAGACAATGCACCGCCACCTACACTGTAGACAGTCCATGAGTCTATCTCTACCCCATTCTCATCTTTTGCTACGAAGAGCATTCCGTTGGGATGGAATGGAAGAAAGATGCTTGGCTCCCATATGATTTCAGTAGGGGCAACTGGAGTGAGGACATCCAATATTGCAATATCGGTCATATGGCCTTTTCCTGTAGCAGCAAGACTACCATAAAGAGTCACTACGAAGCTCTTAGCGTCCAGGTGCTTTGAAAGGAAGACCTGAGCTGCTTTCTGAGGACCCATAGTATGACTGCTAGAAGGTCCACGGCCTATTTTGTATAATTCTTTAATTGATTTCATCCGAATAGTTTTTAATCGGAGCAAAGATAAGAAATCCTCTTACAATTTTTTGGGTTGTAAGAGGAAATAATTATAGATTGTTATTCGACTAACAAGGTATTGTCAGGATAAACCTGGCTCCATCAGAGTATGTCTTGTCCAGAGAAACCTCTCCACCAAGATTTGAAGCAATTGTCGTACAGATATTAAGGCCAATTCCTGCTCCTTCAACATAGGCGTCGAGCTTTGTGAATCTCTCGAATATCTTCTCAGCTTTTTCAGCAGGAATACCTTCTCCTGTGTCTGTGACAAGGAACTGCACACTGTTTTTGTCTTCACTTAGACGGCAGTGCAGATTGATGCTGCCTTTGAATGTATGCTTACATGCGTTTGTCAGGAAGTTTGTCAGAACCTGCTGCACTCGCCTTTCGTCAGTATTGACTTGGAAAGAATCCTCCACGTCCGAAGTGAATGTCAGTTCGACTCCAGGCTGAACCCTGTATTCAACGGACTTGATAGTATGGCGACAAAGCTCATTACAAGGCCCTGGTGCCTTTGATATCTTGTAATTTCCGCTTTCAACATCAGAAAGATTCAAGACATCGTCAACGAGCATCATAAGAACGTTGGCATTGTTTGAAATAAATGACTGATATTCAATCTTCTCTTCGTCGCTGATCATTCCGTCAGGAAGAGATAGAAGCTGTGAGAATCCAACAATTGCATTAAGAGGAGTCCTCACATCATGACTCATGTTCTGAATGAACTTTGACTTCATTGCACTCGCCTTCTCGGCTGTCTCCTTTAGGAGCAATGCTTCTTTTCTTGCACTCTCTGCAGCCTCATTTGCTGTTTTAAGTTCATCCATAAGGGCAGACAGCTTATTGTTGTCATTTTTCCTTTGACGGGCAAGCCTGAATGACATTGACGCGAGAATAACAGCAGTTATCAGAATGGTCATAAGAATGTAGAACATTATCCAGTACTTATGCTTCTGCCAGGTAGTCTGCACACTTCTCATAGTGATGTAATCCGACGAATGCCTCTCATAGGTGAGTCCGAATTTATCCAAAGCAGATGAGTAGACATAGGTTGAAATAGCATCAAGCTCCAGAATCGCTATATCACGTGCTTCTTTTCCAAGATCCAGAATCTCGACGATTCGACGCTTTAATTCGGAACTGTATTTCTCATGGTCGTAAGAGCAATAGCCGACAACATCCGGATTGTATGAGAAATCAATTGCAGACATGCTGATGATTGGTGCATATCCCTCCAATAACCTCAGAACGTTGTTTCTGGTAACTATGTGCTGCTGGTAACCATCATGTCTTAACCATGCACCATAGATGATTGCTGTTTCATCATTGGTATGAGCCATGATCTCCTCAATCAGGTCATCAGTTGACATATCTGTCGATAGAAGAATCTCTGTATCCACTTCAGGATAGTTCTCCTGCATGTATTTCTCAAGTATGATCTGCTGCTGTCTTGACTGATAATTCTCCCCTGCTATGAAAAGCATTGTGGACATCTTGGGGAATAAATTACGAGCCAGCTCTACTTCTTGCTCGATGCATAATGGCGTTTGCAATAAGGTGAGGTTCTTTTCGGAAGCATAATCCTCAGTAATATACTTTTTAGGAACATTCGGATCAGCTTCGCCTCTAATTGTGTACTCCTCAGGGCAGATGTAGTCAGTTTCACCGGCAAGTATAAACGGAACTTCCGGCCACGCTTCTCTAAGAGCGTCTACCATCAAGTATGAACTTCCTCCAATCAGGACAACAATATCTGGCGCATCTCCGTTCATGGATGAAATCATGTTTTGCTTTCTGAGCTGTAGTTCTTCGCTATCCTGCAAAGAAGTCATGCGGAGGAAATTGGTGATGTAATAATAGTCCGTTCTTTCATTTTCCAATTCCACTATAGGCTTCATCATATCCATGGACCATGGGCTGGTCTCCGAATGAGAGCAAATCACCATCACCTTCTTCTGTGAAGGTGATGCAATGTCTTCAGCCGATAACTGAATAGACAGGCTTATAATAATGAAAATACTTAGAAGTCTAACAAAAGTTTTATTCATAGTTGGACATAAAATGTTCTTAACTAATTCTGATTCTTGAAGAAACGCTCTCACAGCTAAGGTTCACTGAACCACGCTTGCCTGGTATTGAATAAGGAATGGCAAATATGAATCGTGCTCCTTCCTTATACTTTGTATCAAGTCTGATTATACCATTGAGCTTTTCTGTAATGATCTTGCAGATATTAAGACCAAGGCCGGCACCCTGCTTGAACGAATCAAGCTTTGTGAATCTTTCAAAGATCTTTTCTGCCTTATCCTCAGGCACGCCCGTTCCTGTATCTGCTACGGAGAATGTAATCATACCTTCAATCTCTGAACTTGAACAGTGTACATGGATCTCTCCGGAGTCAGTGTGCTTGCATGCGTTAGTGAGG
>JAKSJT010000115.1 GCA_024402125.1 Bacteroidales bacterium | reverse complement strand
TATTGAGAACCAAGGTAGAATACTTGATAGCATCGTCCCAGTTCTGCATATAAAGAGCAACTCTTGCATGAAGACTCTGCGCAACTGACATTGTAAAATATACACTGTTATATCCTGGATCATCTTCTTCGAGAAGCAGATTCTCCGCTTTTTCAAGGTCAGACAGAACAAACTCATACGAGTCTTTAAGTGATGCTCTGATAGCTGGCTCATTACCGTTGTAATGCTCAACTAATACTACGCCAAGCTCATTTGCTGCAGTTGCAGGGTCATAAGCCTTACAGAACAGCTTGATAAGTTCAGAGTAAGCTAGAGCTCTGGATACTCGAACTTCACCCTCGAAGTCAACAAGGATAGCAAGCTCCGTGTCATCATTGATGCTTTCACGAAGAGCAGGAAGCTTGTCAAGGAAGAAGTTACAGTCTCCGATAACTCCGTAAAGAGCAGCGTACACTGCTTCTACATATCTGTTAGTTGGGAGAATGTCCCACTGCCAGATATCTACATATGTATTTGTATTACCGTTGATGGCATACACAAGGTCTGTCTGGATGTCTGGAAGAAGAGTTAGAAGTCCACTGTACAGTGCTGAGTTCTTCCAGTCAGCGTAGATGCCGACAAGAACCTGCTCGGCTTCCGAGTAGGTAGTCATTGCCTCATCTGTTCTGATAAAGTCGCCTGGCTCCTTGTCTAGACATGAGTTCATGCAAAGACACACAAAAAGAGCAGCAGCTGTATACTTGATGCTATTTGTTATGTTACTAATGTACTTTCCCATATGCCTAGAATGTTATATCAAGTCCAAATGTATACTGACGTGCCATAGGATACTGAGCCGCATAGATGTTTGCAGTTCCCTCAGGATCAAGTCCTGAGAATCCAGTAAGAGTAAGAAGGTTCTGACCCTGGAGATAACATCTCACTGATCGGATAACCTTTGTCTTTGCAAGGAGCTTTGATGGAATCGAGTAAGACACCATCAGGTTCTTCAAACGAAGGAATGATGCATCCTCCAGAAGGTGGCTGTCAAACTCTCCATATACTCCGTGACGAGGAATATCGGTCACATCACCTGGCTTTTTCCATCTGTCAAGAAGTCGCCTTGACTGGTTGTACACCTGGAATCTTCCGTTACTCTCATCAAAGTATCTGTCGTTATTGATCATCCATCTGTCGGCTACCCAGCTGAACTGAGCTGACAGTGATAGACCTTTATATGACATGCTTGTTCCAAATCCTCCCTGCCAAGGTGCGAAATAGGTCTTACCAACCAGTACCTTGTCTGAATCACGAAGGACATTGGTGAGTTCTCCGTCGGCTGTGTACCAGAGAGCATCACCGTTTGCTGGGTTAACTCCAGCGTATCTATTGATGAAGAACTCTCCTACAGGATGACCTACGACAAGCTTTGTGTTGGTGTTTGCTGTCTCGTATTCAGATACTCCATTGTAGAGCTCTGTGATACGGTTCCTGTTATATGAAACGTTCGCATTAACGCTCCACATAAAGTCACCCTTACGGATAGCTAGAGCATCAATATTGAGTTCAACACCCTGGTTTACCATACCACCGACATTGTCCCACTTGTATCCAAAACCATTGGATACAGTATAAGATAGAGGAACCTCCATCAGCATGTTGAATGTCTTCTTATGGTAGAACTCAAGATCCGCATTGATTCTGGAGAAGAAACCTGCTCTAAGAGCGAGGTTGGTTGACCAGGTGGTCTCCCATGTAAGTTTGTCGTTACCAAGCTGGGAAGGGACCATACCGGACTGTCCGACATAGTCTGCACCACCTACAACAAGGGAGAGGTGCTCATAGTTCGGAATCGATGAGTTACCGGAAGTTCCTGTATTGAGTGCCACCTGAACTGTTGTAAACCAGTCTCTTACAGGAGCAAAGAAATCTTCGTTTCGAATATCCCACATTCCACCGAGCGCCCAGAATACTGCCCATCTGTTGCTCTTTCCGAATCTTGACGATCCGTCAGTTCTAAGAGATCCTTCAAGGTAGTACTTGTTAGCGTAGTTGTACTCGGCTCTTCCAAAGAATGAGAGGAAAGAGTAGTCAGAGTCCGCTGTACTTCCCCATGAAGTAGCTCTAGTAGCAGTTGAGATGTCAGTAAGCTTATCGTTTGTCTGACCTGCTGTTGATACGCTAAATGACTCAAAATGATAATCCACACCTTCCTGTCCTAACAGGAAATGGAAGTCATGTGTATTATTAATATTAAATGTATAGTTCAATGTATTTGTAATTGAAAGGCTCATTCCGTCAGTACTCTGACGAGTTGCCTTTCCCTCTTCAAGGTTTGGAGCATAGCTAGGGTTTGACTTACTGAATGCTGTCACATGAGAGTAGTCAACCGATGCCTGGCTTCTAAATGAAAGTCCCTTTGCAAGAGTAAGGTCTGCGTAAACTGTATTGAAGAGCTTATACTTCTTATATGTAAGTGGATTGTTCTCAAGCCACTCAAGAGGGTTCTGACCCATTCCCTTCCAGGAACCGTCATTTACACTAGCAAGAGAGCCATCCTCTTTCCAAGGGCTATAGTATGGGAGCATGAACCTCGAAGCAGAGATTGGAGTAACAAGAGTGTATGCTCCTTCATCTGCCTGAGAAATATCCTGATAGTTCAGGTTGGAGTTCATTCCAACAGTCAACCAAGACGACGCTCTTTTCTCGAAGTTTGTCTTGAACGAGTAGCGCTTGAACAGTGATCCTAGTGCAACTCCATCCTGATCATAATATCCACCAGAGATATAGTAGCTTGTCTTGTCGTCTGCTCCCGATACGCTGAGCTCATAGCTCTGGAGCATCGCATTGTCAGAGTAGACAGCGTTCATCCAGTTAACGTCAGTCTTTGAGAGGAAGTCATAGTTCTTTCCCTCTGTTAGACCGATTTCCTTTTCGTACTGGATACGCTCAGCTGAATTCATCTGATCCCAGTTACCATAAGCCAGACGTGATATACCCAGCTGCGTGTGGAAGTCAATCTGAGGATTGTCAGCCTTACGTCCTCTTTTGGTAGTAATAACGATAACACCGTTAGCCGCACGTGCTCCGTAGATAGCTGTACTTGTTGCGTCCTTAAGAACTGAAAGATTCTCAATATCAGCAGGATTGATAGTATTGAAGTCAGCAGCTGAAATAGCAACGCCATCAAGTATATAAAGAGGCGCTGTTCCCGAGTTAATGGAGTTAGTTCCTCGGATTGTCATGGTTGCTGATGCACTAGGTTCTCCAGAGTTGGACATAACGCTAAGACCTGCAACCTGACCCTGAAGAGCCTGATCGAATGCAGCTGTTGGGGTATTCTCGAGCTTTTCGGCCTTTATGGAAGCAACGCTACCGGCAACCGATCCTTTCTTTCTGACACCATAGGCAATGACAACAGACTCTTCCATCATGAGTCTGTCAGGATCTAGAGCCACGTTAGCTGTGAAGCTTGTCACGCCAGCTGGAACTGATATCTTCTTCTCCACATAACCAAGAGCACTCACAGTGAGTTCTGACCCTGGTGCTACGCTGATGGTGTAGTTTCCATCAACATCTGTGATAGTTCCGTTAGTAGCGGTAGCAAGAACTCCTGCGCCAATTAGCGGACTACCATCCGAAGAATCAGTGACAGTTCCACTTACGCGAACCGTGTTCTGCGCAAAGGATAGACCCATGCACAGACATAGCGCTGCAGCTGAACTTATAATTCTTTTAAATAGTTTCATCAAAAATCTAGTCAACAAAAAAAATAATCATCCAGACTATGAACTAGTCTGGATGCAATTATTACTACTCTACAGGCTGATAAGTGTGCTGCGCCAGCGCAGTGAACTTACCCTCCCCATCTACTCCGATCGCAAAGAAGATATAGTCAACACTTTCAGGGTAAACGTACATTTCGATATCTTCGCCTGCATTGATTTCATTATAATCCCATCTGCTACCTGCTGTAAGGGTTGAGAATACAGCATCCTCTGAACCGTACTCAGCGGTATACTCAGAAGCAGTCATGTTCATATAGCGGACCTTGCTTATCTCACTAGATGCTGTGTAATTGATATCAACCTCAACACTGTTTGCTGAAATTGGTGTCAATGTGTGTGAATCAATTGTGAGTGTTCCGTTAGAAAGGACAACCTCATCAGCGTTTACAGTCATAGTGACAAGCTGGTACTGGCCAGCTGAAGTGAATGCAGCGCCAATAGCTGTACACTCCTGACCTGGCTTTAGCCCAGTCTCAACCATGTCAATACCACTAATAGCACCTGTTGCCTTGATAACAGACCTGTCCCAGATAACTCCGTAACGAGTTACATAGTCATAAGCTGAGAGTTTAGACTCCTTGAGCTTGTCTGTTGGAACAAGTGTGTAGAAGAACTTGCTTACCTGGCTTGTAATTGAGAACACTGCAGAAGCTGATACTGTTGTGCTCGCACCTGCCTCTACTGTAGCAAGGGCCATTGTAGTCTCAGTTGGTTTCTGAAGTTCCACCATCTTGATGATAACTTCACTAGGAGAATACTCCTCGTATACTCTCTCAGAGTCCTTTGCGAGAATACCGATAGCGTAAGTTGCTCCTGGAACAATTGTTCTGGCATTCTTCTTACCCTCTCCGTCATCAAGAGCCGCAAACATATTGAGAGCTCCGCTGTATGATGTCATCATAACACCTGTCATACCATCACCATATCCCTTGAATGGTGCTTCTGCATCCTCGAGGAAACTCTCCTTGAGAGCATCCATGTCCATGTCATCGAAGTATCTGACAATTCCACCGTAGAAAGAATCTGCACCGTAGACATTTGCTGACACTGTAGCCTTGTCTGTTGACACTCCACTAAGAGAGAAACTTGCATTAACGTATGTGAAGTAAACAACTGACACATCGTATGGATTAGGCTCAACGCCAATCATTCTAGAGTAGTAACCAGGATAGCAGTATGCTGCATATCTCTGTCCGGCAACTGGTGTAATGCCGCTTTCGCTCATAAGAACATCAATGCTCTTACCCTGCTGATTAGAGCTCCATGACATGTAGATGTCCTCATAGTTTGATGTGTTTGCACCCTTTGCTGGTTCAATTACTGTTGCAGCATCAAACTCTTCTGCCTTCACAAAGCCTGCAAGGAATCCAGGCATGTTAAGGTCTGAGTCAAGCTCCTCGATTGTAAGAACTCCAGTAGGGTTGACACCCATTGCAAAAAGAGGCTCATCCATTGTGACACGAATCTTTCCGATGAATGTCTGGTCTCCTGATGTTGCTAGAACGGCAACATAGCCAGCCTCATCAGCATCAACTGATGAAGTCTTAGGAGCCTGAATTGTAAGAACGCATCCGTTAATTGATGCTCTCCAACCAAATGGGACCTCTGTGATTGTGCTGCCGACGATGTTCTCTGTAGCGATATGAACAGTCTTGGACTCTCCAGCATTAAAATAAAGTTTACCAGCTTCGATTCTAAGGTTAGCGGCAGGCTTCATAGGGATGATAAACGATGTTCCGTCTGCGAGTGTGAATGTCACAACGCCATCCTTAACTACAACTGAACTGAAGATTGAATCTGACGCAGAGCCTGAACCTGGATTAGAACCAGTTCCCTGATTCTCGTAGTATGCAGGGATCTTGTTTCCAGCAGCATCTAGGATAAACTCTCCGTTAACAGTCCAGTAGTATGCATCACCAACCTTCTGGATGCCGATAACAGGAGTTGTACCATCTGTTCCGTTCTGCCCATCCTTTCCGTCTTCTCCATTCTGACCGTCCTTTCCTGATACCGGGAGCTTGTTTCCGTCCTTATCAAGGATAAACTCTCCCCCAAGAGTCCAGTAGTAGATGCCATCAACTTCGGCAACTCCTACTACAGGCACATTGGCATTGCCAGCTGAAGCTGAAATAACTGATACAGTTCCGTCTGAGAATGTGATTACTGTACCCTCCTCTGTCTTTTCAACAGATGAAACGTAGATATTGTTTCTTAGAGCGTTAACGATTGACTGTAGTGATACGATTGATGAATTGACACTTGAGGCAGCCTCTTCTAGTTTTGAGACACGGTTTTCAAGGTTCTCAATCTTCTGTTCCAAATAGCTCGGATCGAATTTCTCCGAACATGATAATGATAGAATTCCGGTGACAACTGCAGCGGCAATTCTGAGTGTATAATTTAAGCGCATAATATCAGTGATAACTTACCTTCTAAAAAAGGGGTGCAAAGATACCACTTTTAAACCTCTTTACAAAAATTTACTACGTAAAGGGAGACTATTCCATGCGACAAAACGATTAAAACAACAAAAAATGCACTCCACGTAATCATCACGTTAGAGTGCATTTCTGGAATTATTTTTTAGATATCGACTATCTCTTTAAACTCATTTAGAACTGAACTGATCTGCGGTTGAATGGAACTGCGATTTCAAGGACCTTTCTATCTGGTGCGTTTCTCATCTCAGTTGTCTTTGAGAAGATCATTGTAGGGCAGTCAGCCTCAGTGTAAGCTGGCCATGTAGGGTTAACAGAGCAGTTAGGATCACCTGTTCTCATGAATGAGAGAAGTGCCTGGCTCATGTGCTCTGAAACCTCTCTTGGCTCCTTACCACCACCGGTATGAGTAACCATACGGTCTGTATTACGGAACCAGTAGCAGATGTCTGAGCAGTGGAATGCTCTGATTCTACCATCAAAGAGGTTTGCATTGTAGTCAAAGTATGCAAGGTATACTGGAGCTGCCTGCTGACTCTTTGTAGTAGCTGTCTTGATGACATTGGCACGGCTAGCTGCGAGCATGTTAAGAAGCTCAATTGGCTTATGATCTGGGTATGCCTCTCTAAGAGCTGCCATAACCTCCTTAGGCTGAGTCTGGAAGAATGAAGTTCCAAGAAGCTCAGTTGCCTTGTCAAAGTCAATGTCCTCAAGCCAAGGAATTGAGTTACTGAATGAACTCTCAGCAGAAGTTGTGCAGAGAATCATCGGAATGTTGTTAGAATGAGCTGCTGGATCAGAATAGAATGTTCCCTCTGGGATATACTTTCCGTCAGCCACAGGAGAGAATGAACCACCGACCTTTCTTGCCACTGAATTAGCGAGGTCATAGTACTCTTCCCAAGACATTGCCTGGAGTTTCTTAAGACCACCGGCTGCCTTGTAGATAGCCTTACCAAGAGCCTGGCTAGCCTCTTTGCTTCCTGATGCTGTTGTGTTGCCTGAGAGAGCCACTGCCTTCTGAACAAGACCTGCAGAAGATGGCATTGCGATAGTAGTACAAACCTTTGAACCACCACCTGACTGACCCATAATAGTGACATTTGATGGATCTCCACCGAAGTTGGCAATATTTGCATTAACCCACTTAAGAGCAGCAACAAGATCCTGCATACCAAGGTTTACGGACTCTGCGAGTGCAGGGTCACCTACACCTGAGAAGTCTGTGAATCCGAATACATTGAGACGATGGTTGATTGATACGAATACTACGTCACCTTCCTTTGCCATGTTCTCTCCGTGATAACCATCCTGCTCGATGCTGTTTCCAGAAGAGAAACCGCCACCATGCATCCATACAAGAACCGGACGCTTCTTTCCGTCAAGACCAGGAGTCCAAACATTGAGATTAAGGCAGTCCTCACCTACATCATAGTAGTTCCAATGATCAGTGAATGCGCCCTTGTCATTCTGCCACTTGTGTGCCATTGGCTGAGGAGCGTCCTCACCCCAGAATAGGGTCTGTCTTACACCATCCCACTTCTCAGGAGCCTTTGGTGGCATGAATCTGTTTTCACCTGCTGTTGATGCACCATATGGGATACCAAGGTATGTGTATACACCATGAAGGATGTATCCCTGAACCTTACCATACTGAGTCTGTGCGATTGCGATATCGTCACCCACGAAGAGCTGCTGCTCATCTGGTTTAGACGGATCTGCACCAGGACCTACAGGAGAGCCACAAGATGCTATAAGCATTGTAGCAATAGCTGAAACTGCCAATAATCTTTTAGTCATGACTTATAGTTTTAGAATTATTAATATTTGTAGATTTTGAGTCATTAGTATTTGAATACAATAAAGATAGCATTTATTAGTCAATAACGATAGATGAAGTGAAAAAAACAGCAATGACATGTAGTTTTGATTCTACCAAATTGCATTCATCCAATTGCATCTACTTAGCCGGCACAGGATCGAGCCTATAAAGAATAACATCATGAGTTGGAACTGTAACATTCACAGTAACGCTGTTATTCTTA
>JAKSJT010000114.1 GCA_024402125.1 Bacteroidales bacterium | reverse complement strand
GGAAGACAACAAGTCTAGATGGAACTCCCATCATCTGTGCTGCGTTGAATGCTGCCATACCCTGCTCATAAGGGATACGGTAGTCCATCATACCATGGATACAGAGAATAGGTGTGTGCCACTTTGTAACCATATTGATTGGCTGGAGAGAGTAGTGACGCTGAGCCTTTGGTGTCTTAGCATATGGAGCACCAGCCTGCTGAAGTCCACCGAATGTGATACCGTCTCCTGATGGGCCCTGCTGTCCTGGAGCATATGCGAACTCTGTAAGTCCACCGTTGTCCCAGTTAGCAAACCACATCTCCTCAGTTGTGTACCACATCTGCTCCTCATTGAAGATACCGGCGTGAGCTACGAAACAGTCATAGAGATCTCCATGAAGACCCTCGAGCATGTATGCTGAGTATCCACCGTAAGAAGCACCTACGCAAGCGAGCTTGCAGACATATGGCTGGCACTTGATGTAGCGACCTGCTGTGAGGTAGTCCTGCATGTTAAGGCCAGGGTAGTCACCGCTGATCTGTTCCTTCCACTCCTGACCGAACGCTGTAGTACCACGACGGTTAGGCATTATTACGATATATCCCTGCTGAGCCATAAGACGGTAGCACCATCTGTAGCTCCAGCCCTGGCTGTTTGTTCCCTGAGGACCGCCAAGTACAATCTCGACTGCAGGATACTGCTTTGTAGCATCAAACTTAGGAGGGTAGAGAACCCAGCACTGCATCTGCTTGTGGTCGACTGTCTCGAGCCATACGCTCTCTGAAGTTGGAGCATCCATCTGAGAAAGAAGGTGCTCGTTCTCGTTTGTAATCTCAGTCCACTCAGCATAACCCTCGTTTCCTACTGTGAGGCGGATAAGCTCTGTTGGACGGTTGAGGCAAGCATTGCTAGCATAAAGTGTAGTTGTGCCGTTCTCGACGCTCATAGCAAATGGGCTTGAGAAATCGTATGGTTCATCATCCTTTGTGATCTGGCGTACTCCACCTTCAAGACCTGTGCAGTAGATCTTTTCAGTTCCGTTATCAAGTGCTGCGAATACAACAGCCTTGCTGTTCGGTGTCCAGAGAAGACCTGACTTGTCTCTATCAAGACCAGCAGCGAGCTCACAGATTTCAGAGATCTTGATCTCAGCTCCTGAAAGGTCTGTTGCACAAGCAAGGATACGCTGTGCGTCTGCCTCATATCCATCACGTGGCATGCTGATCCAAGCGAGGTAAGAACCGTCTGGACTCCAAACTGGGTCTGTGTCATAACCGCCGTCACCCTTTACTGTGATAGTCTTTCCTGTGTTTGTATCAAAGAGGTAGATACCGCAGTTTGTTGAGAATGCGTACTCCTTGCCCATGTGCTTACGGCAAGAGTAAGCGATATAACGGCTGTCTGAAGACCAGTCAAGCTGCTCAGCTCCACCGAATGGCTCTGTAGGAAGCTCATATGGTTCGTTTCCGAGAAGATCAGTTGAGTTTTCAGGAGTGATGGTTCCCTTTCCGAAAGCTGCGCAGTATGTGCGTGGTGTCTCTGTTACCCAGTGATCCCAGTGACGGTACATAAGGTCTTCAGTTACATAAGCGCTAGCCTTGTCGAAAGAAGCGTCAATGTCTGTTGCCTCCTTTACCTTTTCATTTTTGATTGTGCTGATGAAAAGAACCTTGGTCTGGTCTGGAGAGAGCTTGAACTCGCTGATTCCAGAAGGAACCTCTGAGAGCTTTGTTCTGGTGCCAAGCTTTCCTGCGTTGAATGGAGCTGACCAGATCTGTCCACCCTGAATGAAATAGATAGTCTTTCCGTCATTAGACCAGCGAGCATTTGAGATGCTCTTGCCGTCCTGGGTAAGCTGTACCTTACCTGTTCCGTCTACATTGCAGATGAAAAGGTTTCTGCAGGAACGGTTCTCTGCGATTGAAGTGTAGCTTACACCATAGAGGATAGTCTGTCCGTCTGGAGAGAGCTGAGGATCTGATAGTCTACCCATAGAAAGAAGAACCTCAGGAGTCATCACTCCATTCTCAATCTTCATGTCAGATGGACCGATGTAAGAAGCAGCAGATGAGTTCTGCTCAGTTTTGTTACTGCAGTTCATTGTCAAAAATAAACACAATGCTGAGCTGAGCACAGCGATTGTCTTTTGAGTTTTACGCATAATTGATATTGTTATTGTTTCTTTTTCATTTTCTCATCCAGTGGCCTGAGCGACGGGAGGTTCACATCGAATTGCACGGCCAGTACTCTTATCAGAATCACTGAGGCAAGTGTTATGAACTGTGTGATGATGCTAGGACATCCGCAAACGGCGAGGATGTAATAAATAATACCGCCTCCAACGCAAGCAACCGCATATATATCCTTTCTGAAAATTAGCGGCACTTCGTTTATCAGCACATCACGGAACATACCTCCGGCAGCACCTGTAATGCTTCCCATGATGATGTTCACCCAGAACGGGAACCCTGCTGCCAAACTCTTTTCAAGACCTACGACAGTGAATAGACCAAGGCCGATGGCATCAAACAGGAAGAAGGTGACATTCAGAGGAACTACCCATCTTCTGAAGATGATTGTGAAAAGAAGAGCCAAGGCTGTGATGATGACATATGAAGGCTGGATCATCCAGAAAGGGCTGAGTCCGAGGCAGAGGTCACGTATTGTACCACCTCCCACAGCTGTCACAAATCCCACAACATATGCTCCGAAGATGTCAAACTGCTTAGCTGCTGCTAGTCTGACTCCACTTATAGCGAATGCGAAGGTTCCTAGGTAATCGAATAGTGTAACTATATCTATCATTGTGGCTAGATTTAAGGCTGCAAAGATATAAAAAAAACAAATGTCTTCTAACTGGAAAGATATCTATGATATCTTATTGTGACAGATAGATATCAATTAATAATAACAAGTGTTATATAACAATTGTTGTATTATCGAACTTTGTTTGTATATTCGTGGTTCTAAAACGAACTATATGCCTAGAAAATCCCATTTTACCAAAGAACAGATAATAGAAGTTGCAATTGACATTGTAAGAAAAAGTGGCCATGAAGTGCTCTCTGCTCGTACTATCTGCGGAGCTCTCGGATGTTCTGTCGCTCCTCTTTTTACAGTGTACCACAGCATGGAGGAGATCCTCGAAGACACAAGGAAGGCAGCTGAGCAGATGTTCTCGGACTATGTGGATGATGTCCTTGAGTACAAGCCATCCTTCAAGGAATTCGGAATGAGGGTGGTGCGTTTCTCAAAAGAAGAGCCGAATATCTTCTACTACATGTTCCTGGATAAGAATTCAAACAGCTATATCGCAGATACTAAGGCTCTCGAGTGCCTTAAGCTTACCGAGTCCGAGTTCGGCCTTTCCTCTGAGGAGGCTATGAAGATATACCGTCATATGTGGCCGTTTACTTGTGGTCTTGCAATGCTCTGCAACAAGACTCCAGACCACTACAGTGATGCGATGATCAGTGAGATGCTCTCATCTCAGTTCATGTCCCAGATGATGCTTGTTAAGTCAGGTCGTCCAGTCATGAATATCCATCCACATCTTTCAAGGGAAGGGGATACAATTGTGCTTAGACGCTGGCTTGACTCGGATGCCAGGGACTTATATGAGTTTGCAAGAGATCCGGAAGTGTCAAAGAGCGCAGGATGGTCGGTTCATGAGAGCGAAGAGCATAGCCAGGAGATTATTCGAAAGGTCCTAAAGAAGGACGGAATATGGGCAATCCAGCATAAGGAGAGCGGAAGGGTTATCGGATCTATCGGTTACAAGACAGCAGCTTTCTCAAATATTGAAATGGGGGATAGTGATGTTGAGGTAGGATTCGGAATAGCAAAGCAATACTGGGATCATGGTATCTGCTGCGAGGCTCTTCATATCCTGATAGACTACTGTATGAGAGTGAAGTCATTCAAGACTCTTTGGGCAGAGTCATTAACAGATAATCCTGCATCTGGAAGAGCTCTTGAGAAGTGTGGATTTGTGTTCTCAGGAGTCGAGACAACCAATGAGGAAGGGAAGACGGTTCGTCTTATGAAACTGGAAAGGCGCTAGGCTATGGCATGCTCACTAGAATATGTGGAGTTCGTTCTTCATCAGTTAAGTGAGGTAGGGTCTCTCGAAGTGAAGAAGATGTTCGGAGAGTATTGCATCTATCTGGACGAGAAACCGGTTATCCTAGCATGTGACAACACATGCTTTGTCAAAAAGGTAGAGGACATTAAGGATCTGATGGCAGAGGCTGAGTGCGGATTTCCGTACCCTGGGGCAAAAGAGCACTATATTCTGGATATCGAGCATAAGAGCGAAGCAATAAAAGTTGTCAGGATTCTATTGTCTGTGCTCCCGTATCCGAAACCGAAGAAAAAGAAATCCATCAAATAACAACAGTTGACCTATGGAAGACTTTAGAGGCGATCATATCAAGGATTATCTGCCGGCTGACTATTCTGATTGCTTTTGCAGTCAAATTAAAGCTACACCAGGATGTAGCGTAGCACTCCTGTTTGACAGTACATTTAGGAATATGCCAAAGGGCATTTCCATGCTGCTTAGTATTCGTGATATTATGGTGAGACCATTTGGTCTAAAACCAGGAGTGCCCTTCGATAGTCTTGTCAAATACAATGATGAGCAGGAGATAGTAGTTGGCTTTGAGGATAAGCACCTGAACTTTTGGGTAGGGCTGTACTGCTCACCGTCTCATGATGAAAAACGGACTGTTGCCATAACTACCATCGTCAAGTATAATAATTGGTTAGGGAAGGTGTATTTCGGACTGGTTTTTCCATTTCACAGGCTTCTGGTAAGATATCAGTTAAGAAGGTTCGTCGAAACCGTATATGATTAAGGCTGACCAATTCTGGCCAGCCAAAATATGCTTATCCCCGCGAAATCATACTATTCGCTAAGATTGATTGTCGGGATTGATATGTATGAGTTCTTCTTTCCTCCAACGAATACAGTCTGATGGGCAACCTTTGTCTCTGCCTGCTCTGCCCAGACTCCAGCCGTGTTGCTGTGAACGGCATATTCGGGGAAGTTGGATGACTTTATGTCAATACGGATAGAGTTGCCAGCCTTGACATTCCATACAATAGGAAGTGCGACGATGTCAATATTCACTTTCTTTCCTGGCTTGTAGGTCTGTCTGTTACCAAGGAGATCGTTACGATAACCAAGAGATGTTATAGAGGTTCGTATATTGTATGCCTCTCCCTCCGGAGTCACTTCACTTATTGTGAAGGCAAATGCGGTGTCCTCTACATCAGTCTTGACCTTGAGCTTTACTGTTATCGCTCCCGCAATTGTAAGATCCTCGGTGAGAGGTTCGCTCACGAATGATAGCACGTCGTCTCTCCATCCGGCTTCAGGCTGAGGGTTGCATCCTCTTCGTGCCTGGCTTGTGAAGATGGTTTCACCACCGGTTACTACAATTGGGTCGTTTGGATCATAGGTGTATCCGAGCTTCTTTCTCTTTGCTTTTTTTGCTCTAAGGTTGAATACATTGCTCTTCTGACCTTTCTTGTCGGCTGTGAGGTAGAACTTTTCCTCCTTTGCCGGCTTTATAGGCCATTCAGAGAAGTTGACCCATTTGTCCTCTTCAATCACATATGCCTTGATCTCCGGCTCTGGGAGCTGCTTTTTTACAAGGATCCCGTAGAACCAGTCAAACTGGTCACTAGTTGTGTTGAGGTCACGGGAATGATTGTAAGGGACATGTGTTGGAGTTGGCTGGAAGCTGTGGTTCCAAGATCCGAAAAGAAGACGGCTGTGCTTTTTGACCTCGGGGTTAAGCCTTTCGTATCCTAGAAGTGTTCCTTCCTCGTGGTGGTCAAACTGACCAGCGACGATTGTAATAGGAACATTGACGGCAGCACTTGCTGTCTTTAGGTCTGCCCATACTCCAGTGTTCCAGTAAGGGTCCGAGTAATCTGTATGAGTGATCCAGTCACGGTAGTACTGAAGCTTTTGGCCAAGGACAGCTTCATCAGCATTTACCTGCGGACGATAAAGATAGAAGTCGTAGTAGTTCTCACCTATAGGAAGACCAGAAACTCTAGCCGGGCGCTTGATGTCCTCTTCTGCATTGTCAATCAACCATCCGCTCATGATATCCTCACGGAACAGGCCGGCTCTAAAGCATGATATGTGTCTATCTACTCCGTAGTGGCTTAGATACATACATTTCACCTTTTCGGGGAGGGAATCTGCAACGATCCATCCTGTAAGTGCGGTATAGGAACTGCCGAATATTCCTATATCTCCACACCAGTCTTGCTTGTCGAGCCATTTGTAGAGGGCGATACCATCCGCTCTTTCGTAGATGTTAGGGCTGTAGAATCCTTCGGAACCACCCTTACCTCTACAATCCTGCTGTATGTATCCTATACCACGCTTGGCATACTCTCTTCCAAGGGCATTGTTATCTCCTCTTCCTCCATATACATATGGTGTACGAGTCACAACTACAGGGAATGGTCCTTCTCCTTCTGGGAGGTACACTCTAGTTAGGAGCTTGAGAGACTCACCCTCACCGCTTGCTATCATTTCCTCGAAATAAGTGTATCCATTTATTTCTGGGGCACGAAGAAGTGTGGAATAGTCAGTTGAGGGTCTAGTCTGCTGACAGTATCCGGAGAAATTTGATCCAATGAGGACAAAAACGGATAAGGAAAATGCAATTAGGAATCGTTTCATGCTGGAATGATTTTTTCGGTACCAAAGATACTCTTTAAACCTCAAAATACCGATAACTTTCAGAAAAGATAGTTTTGATTTAAAAAAATTAAAGGATGTTTGCATCACTGCAGACATCCTTTATAAACCTAAACTTAAACTATGAAAAACTTCGATGCAAATATAGTCAAATAGTTTGATTTTGCCAATTATTAAGCCTTTTTACAAATTATTTTCTTAGAGTGATTCTGCCCTCTGGCTTTGCGTAGCGTGCTGGAATGACTCCACCAAGAGTTTCCACGATGTAGTTCTCGAGAATCTGGATATCAGCCATACCTGTGTCCGTGACAGAGACTCCACTCAGCACCTCATAACCGTCTCCGTGTTCCTTGAGAAGGAAGTTAAGTCCGGAAATAGTATACATTCTATCCAGGTCGACAGGCTCGTATTTACCTGAACTGTTCAGAATCCTTACATTGCTGACACGCCTTTTCTCTCCAGAGAATCCGGTGAACTTCATTCCTGAGTCTGTAGTGACAGGGGAGTCGACTCTAAGGTCAGCACTGAACTTGATTCCAGATACCTGCAGGAACCCTCCAAACTCAATAGGAAGAGCGTAGACAGAGAACTCAAGTACATCTACCAGTTGTCTTCCTGAGATTTCACCAACAGCAAGAGTATTTCCGAAAGGGAATACGCTGAATATGTCATTGAATGTAAGTTCTCCCTTATGGATAGGTGCTCTGACTGATCCTCCTCCCATGATTGCAACATCAGTATGCATGGCATCTCTGATTGCATCTACGCAGAAGTTTCCGAGTCCCATCTCCTGGAATCTAACAGCACGTGGCATGTCTCCCTGAGCGAGGACAAGCTCTTCTTCGCATGTGCCGATTGGTCGTTTACCAAGTGCATCGTACTCCTGCTTTACCTTCTCGATAACTGCTTCGACATTCTGGTCTGGGTTTTCGATGCTTTCCCTTTCGATGAGTTCAGTCTTTAACTGTCCGTCAGGACTGATGGTCAGGCGTCCTATGTTATTGAAATACTCTCCAGTAGATGAAACGATGACATCGCTGCCTGATTTGTTTGTCAGGTGTCTTTCTGGAACAGTGCTGTGAGAGTGTCCGTCAAGGATTACATCGATGCCGGAAGTCTCGGCTGCAAGTTCCCATGAGTTTATCTCAGTTGCTGCTTCATCATCACCCAGGTGAGCAATTGCGATGACATACTCTGCTCCTTCTTCTCTAGCCTCGTCAACATAATGCTGAACTACGTTGTAGATATTGTATGTGCTGAGGGAATAGAGCATATTGCCTTCTTCGTCCTGGAAGTGTGAAGGAAGGGAAGAAGCGAAACTGTACGGAGTGGAGATTCCAAGGATTGCCACATCTACTCCTCCGAAACTGAATATCTTGTATGGCTTGTACAGAAGGTCTCCTGTCTCAAGAGAAGAGAGGTTACAGTCCACGATTTCCGCTGTTAATACTTCTGACAACTCCCCAAGACGCTCCATTCCGTAGTCGAATTCATGATTGCCGAGGGTTACGGCATCATATCCGACTGAGTTCATTACCTCTACTATGTATCCGCCCTTTGATGCGGCTCCAAGGCTTCCTCCCTGGAGGAAGTCTCCA
>JAKSJT010000113.1 GCA_024402125.1 Bacteroidales bacterium | reverse complement strand
AAGGCCTCTTTTAGAGGAAGAAAATCTCACGGGTGGCGCATAGTCAAAGTCAGGAGTTAAGGAAGGTATTGCATTCAACTGGAGCTCTTCCATTGTTGAGATATATACAGATGAAAACAAGAACATGAAGGAGATTGTCATTGAAACAAAGAACGCTGATTCTGAACCTACAAGACGAAGAGTCGAAGCAGATAAGGTTCTTATGGCAGTCGGAGCTGTTCCTTCTACCAGGATTCCTCGAACAACAAGTGGTATTGAAGTGGATGAAAAGGGTTACCTTTTAACTAGGGATGTACCATATGGTATGACTTCTCGTAAGGGTGTCTTTGCCGGTGGAGATGTCGCTAACAGACAGGCAACAGTTGTACATGCTATGCGTGATGCAAAGATGGTTGCTGAGGGTATTGCACAGTATATCGATGCAGTGAAGCTTATGGAGATGATAGGGTAGTCAGTCGTATTTGACTGCGTTTTATCATAACTAAATAATTAGATTCCATGATTATCGTGGAATCTTTTTTGTTTATATTTGTGATGGAAGATCTAGTCGGATTAGAAGAACGCTCTGTTCACAAATTGTTAGTTTTATGACAAAAGACTACACCCATAGCCAATTGGAGGTTATCAATGTAAACTCCGGTTACAATATGGTCCTCGCCGGACCTGGTTGCGGTAAGACCGATATCCTTGCTGAACGTATTGCCCGTGCATATGAGTCTGGATCAGTTTCATTGGAAAATGTCCTGTGCCTTACTTTCACCAATAGGGCAGCACGAGGCATGTTCGATAGAATCAGTAAGAGATTAGGACCTGATGCCGAGGACCTGTTTGTCGGTAATATCCAAAGATACCGTTCCCATTTCCTTTTTGGCAGCGGAATAGGCTCAGCAGAAACATCAGTAATGGACGAAGCGGATACGGAGGAGATTCTGGATAGTGAGATATCTGATTCTGATATCAAGAAGATGATCGGATATTCTATCGAGAACTGTGGAGCTTATTATTTGGTTTCCGTAGACTGGTACACAGTCAATGATATCCTTGGCATTACGATATATCCATCAAAACCAGGTGGAAGAATCAAGGAAGAAAAGGCTAATATGATTATCAAGGCTGCAAAGATGAAGATTTTGGCGCTTCATCACTTGATGGATCAGGTCCTTAGAGATCATCCAAAGGAAGACTTTCTTTATCCGGATATCCTTCACTCAAAGGGAATGAAATCGAAGTTCCCGTTTGCAAACGACTTCAAGCAGGCGTGCATGCGGGCTGACTATGATGAGGCTACATTTGCTTCATTGAAACCTGAATACAAGTTCCTGGCTCTTGCGACAAAAATTTCAAAGTACAAGAAGGATAACTGCCTTTTGGACTTTGATGATCTTCTGATTCAGACATATGATGCATATAGGTCTGATACTAATCACGAGTACAGGAGATTCTCATGGGTACAAGTGGATGAGATTCAGGATCTGTCACATTTCCAGATATCACTTGTCGATATGTTCAGTGATACTGAAAATGACTTTGTTGTACTGTATCTAGGAGATGAACAGCAGGCCATCTACTCGTTCATGGGAGCATCGCTCAGCACTCTTGATATGCTGAAGTCAAGATGCGGAACAAGGATCTTTCGTCTTGATAAGAATTTCAGATCTCCGAAATATCTCCTTGATATCTATAATGAGTACGCTGTCGAAGAACTTGGAGTAGATAAAGATTTCTTGCCTGCCCCTAAGGATGAACTGGAGGCTGGAAGATATGATCTATGTTTGCATATCTACGATACCTTGGATAATGAGACGTTGAGGATCAAGGACTCAATCCTTCCATTTCTTAGAAAGGACACTACATCAGCTGATAGAACAGCGATTCTAGTTCCTTGGAACAAAGATGCTGATGAGGTGAGTTATAGGCTCAAGGAATCTGACATACCTCATTTCAAGATTTCTGGTGCAGACTCATTCCAGACTACGCATATGAGAACTCTCATGGCGCATTTCAATGCCGTAAGCAATGATTTCAATCTGATAGCATGGTCCAGAATACTAAAGCAGGCCCATGCCGTAGATACATACTCGGAAGGACGCCATCTGGTTTCCAGGATGAGGGATCTGGCTTTATGCCCATCTGATCTTCTTAGGGAAGATGATTCTTCTTATCTGGGTGACTTCTGTAATGCGTTTGATAATGAAGAGATCGTTCTTTATGATACTGAGACAACAGGAGTTGATATATTCAACGAGGATATCGTACAGATTGCTGCAGTGAAGATTAAGGCAGGAGAGATTGTTCCGGGAAGTGAATTTAATATATTCCTTCACACTGATAAGATCATTCCGGAGAAGCTTGGTAAACTTGACAATCCTATGGTCAAGGAGTATGCAGCTGCGACCAAATACTCTAGAAGCGAAGGCTTGCGTCTATTTATGGACTATGTGGGTAATTGTACCCTTATGGGCCATAACGTTCAATTTGACTACAATATCCTTAAACAGAACCTTAGAAGAGATTGTCCTCTGGAGTTTGATTCATATCGATCAATTGTACTCGATACTCTTCATATTGCACATCTTCTGTATCCACGGTTAAGACGCTATAAACTCGCTTTCTTACTGGAGAGACTGTCTCTTGATGGAGAGAACAGCCATATGGCTGATGCGGATATTATGGCAACATATTCTCTTGCCAAATATAGTAGGGGACAGGCTGAAGACTTTCTATCAAAGCAAAAGGATTTCCTAACCACACAGGTAATTCATGATGTTAAGGATAAACTATTCATGAACTACAGAGACTGCTATCTTCATACAAAGAACCTCATGTATGAACTTTGTGACTCTGGTTGTGCACTTGTCGAAGAAATGGATTTTGTGGACAAGTATCTTGAAAAGGTCTGCAGATATGTGAAAGTTGACAGGTTTGACCTTATCCTTGAATTCCTACGGGCTGATGTGATTTCATCGGAAGAATCCAATTCTATTTTCACTCATCTGTCAAACCACCTGATGGATCTCAGCACTTACAGGGAGGCTGATTTATGTGGAAGTTCAAGTTTCAAGGAGAATCTGTTTGTTTCCACTGTGCACAAAGCAAAAGGTCTGGAGTTCGAGAATGTTATTGTTCTTCGCTCAGTTGACGGAAGATATCCGCATTTTGCACATAAAGAACCGCAGCAGAAAGAAGAAGACAAGAGACTGTTCTATGTCGCTATCTCCAGGGCGATGAAAAGACTTGTAGTTTCAGGTGCTGATAACCAGGTAATGGCATTTACTCCGTTCATGAAACCAATAATGCATCATTTCCTCTTGAGAGTGCAGCTGCCGACTTCACAGTATTCAAAGATACTTGCTGAGATTTCCAGTCATTCTCTTGTTCTGAAGATAGAGGACCACCAGAAGAACAGATATATTATGGAATATGGTCCACTGGATGATTACTACATTAAGAATGGTTTCGACCAGAAAGACTTAGCTGACACCTTAGAATCTCTCTGTCATGGTATTAATGACCTTGATGAAATAGATAAGTACATGCAGGATAATAATGTGAGTAGGGTTAGGTAAGAACTTCTATATGTATTGATAATTAAGACTCTGTCTTACTTTTAGAATTCAATATCCCTGACTCTTCTCAGACTTGTTTGTACACAAAATGTAATAGTTTTATTGCTGAAGTCGATTCTGATAAATTAATTATGCATAACTTTCTATACTCTTTTGACAATGGGCATTGATACTTTTACTGAACAGACCTTATCGCTGCGTGCTATAGGTGAAATTCTTATTTTTGTCTTTGTTAAACTTTAATATGTCACTAGGCTCAAAGAACTTATATCTGGAGTCGAAGAATAGGAGTACGAAACATGAACAACATAGAAAAACTACAGTTACTTCCTCTTACTGGGAATCTTTCCGCCGACATTAAGGCGATTCTGGCTGAAGCCCGTTCTGTCACAGCTCGTTCTATCAATACTACGATGGTGTCAGCTTATTGGCTTATTGGAAAGCGAATTGTTGTTGAAGAACAGAAGGGAGCAGAACGTGCTACCTATGGTGAGGGATTACTAAAGAAACTCTCTAAGGAATTGACATCTGAGTTTGGCAACGGATTCTCGTATGCTAACCTTAGAAATATGCGTCAGTTTTATCTCACTTATAATGACTCCGAGATTTGCCAGACACTGTCTAGCAAATTGTCATGGAGCCACAATTGTTTGATAATGAGGGTGCAAGATCATAAGGCACGAGAGTGGTATCTGCGTGAGGCAGCAAGGGAGCAATGGAGTGTACGTTAGTTGGAACGTAATATCAATTCTTTCTATTATCAGCGTCAGTTGGAGTCTGGTCTTGTGGAAAACGAAAATGAAACACAGTGTGTAGAAAATTCGAAATCTATTGACCCTCGACAGTTTGTAAAGGATCCATATGTATTGGAGTTTGTAGGATTGCCTGCATACTCTGACAGACTTATACAGCCGAAAAAGGGTACACACTGTGTATCCAATTGCCTTGGAGACATAACCGCTTAATAATGAGGGTGCAAGATCATTAGGTACGAGTGTGGTATCTGCGTGAGGCTGCAAGGGAGCAATGGAGTGTGCGCCAGTTGGAGCGTAACATCAATTCATTCTATCATCAGCGTCAGTTGGAGTATGGTCTTGTGGAAAACGAAAAAAGATACACAGTGTGTAGAAAATTCGAAATCTATTGACCCTCGCCAGTAATACCGCGATGATTCTTGAACTGCTCTATGCAGAATGAGATGAAAAATGCTTTGTCAAAAGTGACGCTTTGCATCTAATTTCCAATCGTAATCTTTCCTTCCACTTCTTTTACAATACCATCTTTCTTAAGCTGTTCCAACGCATCTGAGCATCTGAGGTCCACATTCGATCCGGCTCTTGAAATACCGAATCTAAGAGCTGTAAAGTGGAATAGGTCATCTCTTGAAATTCCTATCTGCTCCTCCACAATCTTCTTCATTGCAATGGCCAGTTCAACAATAGGAATCTCATTGACATCATTTCTTCCTTCTCCGACCCTGTACTTCTTGAAAGAATCCATCTCTTCCTGATTGTTCCATAGCACGAATCCATCTAACTCCTCAGTCCTGAACAATCCACATTCCGTAAGAAGAGCATCCACCTTCTCCTTTGCCTGAGGTGTCATTCTGGTTATACCCCAGGTCTCACGGAGTCTGCGGTAGAGGAGTGTACTGTTTACAGGAGATTCTGCCTTGACAAGTCTCTTAATGATTTGAATGGATTTTTTCCTGCAATCAACAAAGGCATGCTCTGCTGTTGTCGGTGTCTCCTTTGCTATTTCAAGGGATTTGTAGTCCTCTTTCGCTGAGTTTACCTGTACTCTCTGCTCTGCAATAACGGCAGCGTTGAAATGAGCAATCGCTGGCTTGGCATTTGATCCTTCCTTCTCTTTGACAACTGGGTGGTTCTGCAGGATCTCAACTTTCTTCAGTATCTCATAAAGAACCTTGTCGCTATTTTCGAACCAGTCCATTGTCCATACCTTCATGATGTCCCATCCTAGGCGCTTAAGAACCGAAGGCTGAACGATTTCTCGATCTCTTTCAGTCTTTGTTCCGTAGTATGATTCTCCGTCACACAGAATACCAAGGATGTACCTTGAAGGGTCGTTCTTGTCAGCGATACCGATATCAATTCGGAAGTTTGACTTACCGATTCTTGTGTCAACCTCAAGACCCTTTTCACGGAGCCTCTGCGCAATCTGGTTGGTTATTGCATTTGCAAAAGATTTCTCTGTCTGGCTCTTTCCTGCTAGAGCATATCCATTCTCTGCATACTCGAGGAAGTTCTTCAGTCCAACAACACCTTCTGCCTGAGTACGTCTAAGGTCAATGTCCTTGCCTCTAAGCATACTGAATACTTTCATCTCGTATCTAGCTCTAGATACAGCGACATTAAGTCTTCTTTGTCCTCCGTGCTGGTTAAGAGGTCCGAAGTTCATTGACACGTGTCCATCTGCATCTGGTCCGAATCCAATGCTGAACAGGATAATGTCTCTTTCATCTCCCTGAACGTTTTCGAGGTTCTTGACAAAGATCGGCTCTTCGCATTCGAGAGCTTTCTTCTTAAGATCCTTGTCTGCATCAAGGACATCCATGAGCATGTCTTCAATGACAACCTGCTGCTTCTTGTTGAAAGATACAATTCCGATGCTGCGCTTGTTCGATGGGTCCTGAAGAAGTGACACCACCTCATTGACGATAGCCTGCGCTTCAGTCTTGTTTGTTCCACCTTTCTGATATACGCCCTCAATTGGAACAAGAGTTACCTTTGACTTCCTGTCATCAGAAGATGGGAAGGTGTAGAGCTTTCCTTCGTAATACTGAGTGTTAGAGAATGCAATGAGACTCTCATGTCTACTTCTATAGTGCCATGTAAGGTATCTTGATGGAATTGACAGTGAGATACAGTCATCAAGGATGCTTTCCATATCATCGATATATGACTCTTCGTCTGATACTGCTGTCTTCTGGAAGAAGTCTGTTGGCGGCATCTGCTTAGGGTCACCGACAACAATGAGGGACTTTCCTCTGGCGATTGCACCTACAGCCTCTGATGTTGGCATCTGGGATGCCTCATCGAAGATGACAAGGTCAAACTTAGGGGAGTCAAGACTGATGTACTGGGCTACCGATATAGGGCTCATTAGCATACAGGGACATAGCTTTGGAAGCAGGGTAGGGATCTGGTCCATGAGCTTTCTGATGGAAGTTCCACGACCACCGCTGCTGATGTTTCTCTTGAGAATGCCGATCTCAGATGAACCTACAACTTCGTTCATCTGGTAAGGGACATTGGATGCAAGTCTATGGAACAGTTCATGTCTTGTTATCTCAGTGAACTCGGCTGTAAGTTTACGGTACTTCTCTATCACCTCCTCAAATAGAACGCTGTTGAACATTCTGAGAGAAGGGGAGTTGTTGATTCCTTCAGTTGCCAGGCTCTTGTAGACGCTCTTTTTGAATAGGTCGGATGCTTCCTTTGGTGTAACAGTTAGATCTGCTATCTTGTCAATGAACAGTCCAAGTCCTTTCTTTTTGACTGGTTTCGCTTTTGTGCACCAGAGGCTCCAATTCTTCAGTCCGTCCAGTCCTGTGATCCATCTCTCAATGTTATCCTTCATTGAACTTGAGAATGGCATCATGTTCTTCTGGAAAGAACAAGTTTTTTCAAAAGACTCCAGTTCGCTTAATAGAGACTCTACGGCCTCCTTGCATCTCTTTGCTTCGCTTAGGCTAAGCCTCTTGATGTTGTCAGGTGTTGAAGATTCCTTTTCCTGGAAGTTCTCTAGGTCGGAAATAAGGCGGTTAATTCCGGCCTTATTGATAGTGAAGTCATATGCCTTAAGTTTGGAAACGAACTTCCTGGTGTCAAAGAATCTCTTGAAAAAGCCTTCCTTGCAGATGAATTCCCACTCGTTTTTGAGTCTGGTAGGATTCTCGTTGAAGAATGAGTCAGAGTACTTGTCTAACATGCTCTGCTTCAGAGTGTGGTAATCTTCTGCAAGAGAAGCAGATGATGCCATTCTGCTGAACCCTTCCAGTGAATCTTCTACCTTTTCTCCTGTTGCTGTTTCAAATGCTGAGATGCAGCTTACTACTGAATCAATCTTTCCTGGAAGGATGCGAAGACCGTTTTCTAGAGCGTTTCTGACTTCAGTTGAGCAGTCGAATACATCAAGACCATAAAGAGGAATCTTCTTTGGATTCCCAATAATAGATAGTACAGTATTTATGCTGTCAATTTCTTCGGCTGTTTCATTGATTGCCTGCTCGGTGATGTTTCCCTTTACATTTATCGGAATCTTGTTCTCATCTCCTGGAATAGACAGGTATCTTGTAATGCAGTCATACACTGACAGTCCGCTTTCGCCTCTAGTGTGCATTGCGTCAATGTATGATACAAGTTCCTTTCTTCTTTCGAATAGAGTATCGGATGTCTTGTCAAAGGTTGCTGCCGGAACAATGTGCTTGACATTGAGAGCCTCGTCAAACTGTTTGAGGACATGGGCCTTTGTTGCTGTGTTTGAATGAAGTTCCAGACAGAATGGTCCTATGCCGATCTTTTCGAGTCGTGACTGTACGACTTCCAAAGCGGCCATCTTCTCTGATACGAAAAGCACTCTCTTCCCATGATACAGGGCATTGGCAATGATGTTTGTAATGGTCTGCGATTTGCCTGTTCCTGGAGGACCATGGAGAATGAAACTCTTGCCTTCGCCGGATTCGATGACAGCTTCCAGCTGTGAAGAGTCCGCATCTACCGGAATCGCGAAATCCGATGGTTTCTTCTGCCTGTC
>JAKSJT010000112.1 GCA_024402125.1 Bacteroidales bacterium | reverse complement strand
AAGAGGCGGTGTGTCAGTAATAAGTTCATCAACTTTTCCCTGAATCATCATCTGCTTGAAAGATAGACCTTCAGCATATACCAGATCACCCTGGTTTAGTATGATTTCGTCTCCGACCTCATCTACAAAACCCTCTTTCTCGCTAAGCATAATTGAGAATCCGTTCTCTGTGATTGCATGCCATTTCCCCAGATTACCATCATATAGATAGAGAATACATGGTGTTCCCTCTCCGACATTGTTCTTGATGAAGTCGGGTCTGTTCCAGATAAGAGACTTCATTGTGAATCTGTATGATAATCCACTGCCAATCTCAGCAACAGTTGCCTTGAAAAGGTATGGAGCACCTGTGTCTTCGTGACGGAACATTGAATCAGAAATAACAGGCAGATTGTAGTTGACTATGTCAGAAATTCTGATGTAACCATCGCCTTCGTACTTATCGTCTTCAATAGTGCAGTAAAGAGTCTTTGTTGCATCGTCAATTCTGGTAACGTATACATAGACTTCATCTCCGACAGTAGGAGCGAACTTCTTAGCCTGGACCTTCTTTTCGGTAGCCTTTGGTGCAGACTCGAAGAGGTACTTTTCAACGCTTTTCCAGAGGGTCTTGTTGATGACATCAACGTTGGATCCCTTTTTGATTGCTGGCTTGCTGTAGTCTTTACCAACCATAACAGTCATGTCATTCCAAACTGATATTCCTTCAGGAGGAAGGATGTTCTTCAGTTCTTCTGTTTCTCTGGCTGGACTAATTACAATTCCTTCATCTGAGATATCAAGTCTAGCTCCGTTTCCTTCATACATAAGAGGTGTAATATCCTCAAAGTCTGTTGCCTGAACAGCTCCGTAGTAGAGTTTGCTTGATACCTTTATATCGTTGGAGATATCAGCGAACGAGAGGCCTGTTACCTTTGAAAGCTGACCTATTAGGTATGAGTATGAGATGTTGAGAAGAGTATGTGGGTTAGGAACGTCCTTCATTGATGTGTATCGAAGAAGCATGGCCTTATACCTTGCTGTCTGCAGACTCATCTGTTCAGCATCATTGCATAGACAAATCTGAATGGCAAGTGCCTTGAAGATATTGGATACAGCTTCCTCGCTGTTCTCCATCGAAGGAATCTTTTCATCAGTATTGCTGATGTAAAGATCAAGTTGCTTGGCAATTTCTGATCTGAAAGGCTCAACCTTCCAAATCTCCTCTTTCTTTGAGAGAATCACATCAAGAAGCTGAGGGAGATTCTTCTCAAGAAGCTCGGGTCTTATCATGAAAAGGAAGGTAAGGATACAGAAGTTCTTCCTTGGGTGATAAAGAAAGCCTGATGTTGAGAGCTTTCGAAGAATATCACTGATGAATTTCTCTGCCTCATCTTGTCCAAGGAGCTGAAGGGCATGGAGGTAATATCCAGCCTGCTCAATGATATCGGTAAGCCTTTTCTGTATTACTTCTCGTTCCTCCATGTTGCCACACTTGTCTAGAAGCGGTGTGTCCTCGATAAGAACTCTGCAGCTGTTGCGTATGTCATCTACTAGAGATAAAGCGTCATCACTCTGCTTGCTTTCTGTCTGGGATACAATCCATCTATGTGAAGATGTCTCGAAGTCTGACTCCATGGCACTGGACAGAATGAGCTGTGCGAATCCTTCCTTATCCCAGTCGACTTCCGATAGCAAAGAAGAAATCGCATCCTTGTCGAATGAGAATGCACTGAGGGCTCCGCTTTGGGCGAATCTGACCTTTGGTCCTTGTGAGCAGAATCCGACTACCTTACAGATGATCTCCTGGCCTTTTCGAAGGTCGGACATGAATATGTCCTGAAGATATGGAGTGAATCCACGACCTTCAGAATCGATTAGCTCATAGTATCCTCCACTGGATCGAAAGTCATTCTTTATCTTGAATGAGTAAGTTTCGCCGATTTGGTAGAATTGCTGAGCTAGATTGGCAAGGTTTTGTCGAAGCTTGATTCCACTGGCAGAAGGAGATGCGATACAGTCAATGGTTTTGGGTGTATCCTGCTCATGCTGGAAAGCGAGCATAGGAACTCTTCGTGTAGCTCCGTCATATTCAACAGTAAAACTGTTATGCCAAGATTCTCTGCCTGTTACATCGAGAGAAACTTTGATGGGTTTTTGTAAGTCTGTTAAATCCATTCTGTATTTTGTTTTAGATTAGTTAATTCTGTTAGTATTATTACGATGTGGATTGACGACTATTTCTAAAAAATAGGAGAATAATATTGTTTGTAGGTTCTGTTGGTTCCTTATAATTGCATCTCCTTTCCTCTAATACGAGATACATATTGGATTAGTATGACTATTGTGTTATCTTATAAACATTATTAACCCTAAAGTGTTTTTCCAATGAACAGAATTCTTCTTTTATCACTTTGCCTTCTTATTGGTTCAGCAGCTGTTCTTAGTGCAGGATCAAAGAAAGAAGCACCAGCAGTGGAACCTCAGTATGCAAGTGTGGTCCTGAAAAGTGTCCTGGTTCCAAGTAAGTATCTGAGTGGAGATGATGGCAGAATCAACGTCTACCTACCTGCAGATTGGGCAACAACTAACAAAAAGTATCCAGTGCTGTACCTACTTCATGGTATGCAGGGAAATAACACCGACTGGACAAAGAATGCTTCTATCCAGAAAGTGACAGATGAGGCGATCAATGCAGGAAAAACAGGTGCATTTATCATTGTGATGCCTAAAGCATACAATTCTTTCTACGTTAACGGAATGGAAGGAACCGATAAGGTTCCTCATGATTATGAATCATTCTTCTGGGAGGAGTTGGTTCCATTTGTAGAGAAAACATTCCCTGTTTTGACAGATAAGCAGAGTACAGCTATCTCAGGTCTGTCAATGGGTGGATTCGGTTGTAACTACTATGCATTCACACGTCCTGAGAAGTTCTGTTTCTGCTATTCTATGAGTGGCGCTCTTGAGGGAAGGAACAATTCCCTGGTACCTTCAGTGAAGGATATCTTCATTAAGAATGGTTATGATAAGAGTAACTTCAATACTCTTCCAACATATGTCATGGACTGTGGAAGCGAAGACCCTCTATGCTTCAAGGCGAATGAAAGTACTCATGCTTTTCTGGAGTCAATAGGATTCGAGCATACATATACAGTAAAGCCAGGTGTCCATAACTGGCCATACTGGATAGGATGTTATTCAAGGCTCCTTGATATGATCGGAACATATTTTCCAGCAAAATAGCTTTAATACAGATTAATGGATTTGAGGTCTCTCTTTAAAGGGGGACCTTTTTTGCGTCTATAAGAAAAAAATCTTGTTTACCTTTTTTTTGACAGGAACATTAACTAGTAAAACCAAAACTTTATGAAAAAGATTCTTAAAAGACTATTCGTAATCCTGTTGACTGTATTTATCGCAGGATTGCTTCTTCCTGAAAACTATCAGATGCCATGTGGTACAACAAACAGCTACAATCATGAATCCTTCTGGTATCATCCTTGGACTAGAGGAGTAGACGGGGCTCCACATTATGGAGTGGATATCTTCGGAAAAGAAGGAACGGAGGTTCATCCATCAGTGGCTGGTATTGTATTGTACAGTGGTTACTTCAATGACACAGCTGGAAATATGATTGTAGTGCTGGGACCTAAATGGAAATTTCATGAGTATATGCACATGAAACAGAACAATGTCCATCCAGGACAGTTTGTAACGCATTCTGATGTGGTTGGGCTTCTTGGAAAAACTGGCAATGCCAAGACAACCCCAGCCCATGTTCATTACTCGATTCTCACAAAGGTACCATATCCATGGCTATATAATGAGAAGATTGGTAAAGGCAACCAACCGGCAAAATTCAATTGGATGAAGATGTTTTATCTCAATCCTGACAAGTACTTAAGAGATGAGGGAAAATAGAAAAGAAAGACAAATGAGACAAACAAAACGAGCACTAATGTCGGCTATTATCCTACCATGTATAGTTACTTTGATTATAGCATTCTTATATAAAGGTGGAGTTAGTAGATATGGAAACAAACAATATCAGACAGTAGAAGAGCGGGCTGACAGGGCACTAAAGTATGCCAGTCGGAATGGCTTGAACCAGAACTATTGCTTGCTTCTGGACTATAGCATACCAAGTGGAACGCCTAGGCTGATGCTATGGTCTTTTGCCGAGAATAAGGTTGTATATAAGGCACATGCCATGCATGGACCTGGGAATGGGAGCACTGCTGAGCATCCGGTTTTCAGCAATAAACCCGGAAGTAATTGTTCGTCACTAGGCAAATTCGAAGTGACAAAGGAACATGGCAATGTCAATAAGACAGGCTTTTATCTTCGAGGAAGAGAATTCTCCAACTCTAGCGCAAGATTAAGAGGAATCATGCTACATGGATCCAGATGGGTGGATGTAAATCAGTGGAGAAAATACATTCCACTAAATACAAAATCCTGCCTTGGATGCGTGACAGTATCATCCAAGGAAATGAAGTATTTGTATAATCTAATTGAGAAAGAGAATGATCATCTTCTTTTGTGGTCTTATTGTTCGGAGTCTTCTTAAGCGTTTTCTGCATAAGTAGAGAAAGTATTCAATGCCAGTATTCGTAAGATAAGCAAATCAAACATAGTTATCTATTATGCAGACATTGGAAATAGAAAACGTTAACGGGCATATGCTCGTAGATAACGGTCAGGGGTATTTGCTTATTGATACGGGAAGTCCAGTATCATTCCACATGGATGGTCAAATAATTATTGATGAGAAGAACTATCCTGTTGAGACTTCTGTTAGGGGAGTATCGGCCGGTTATATTTCTGAAAAGGTGGGTGTCACTGTTAGGGGCCTAGTTGGTACTGATATTATAGGAAAAGTCCGTACGCTTGTCGACATCCCATCAAAGAAGATTGTCTTTAACTGCTATGAGATAGGCAAGGCGGTTCCTTCTTTCAATATTATGGGATGTTATGGAATTGAGCTTTCAGTGAACGGGAAAGCTGTTAGAATGCTTCTGGATACCGGAGCACCAACCTCATATGCATCAAGGGCTTTAACTGCCGGGAAGGAATCGGTTAGAACAGTGGAGGACTTTTCTCCATTCATTGGAAACGATAGCTTCACAACACCAATCTTCACTCTGGAGACATCTTTTATGGACAAGACCTTCACCGTGGAGTATGGCAACCTTCCTGGTTTGTTCGGAGCAGTGCTTCCTGCCTATGGAGTAGAAGGAATCATAGGAATGTCCTTCTTTGAGAAGTTCCCTGTGATTCTAGATAATGGAATGGTGAGTATTCCTGCTGATGAGTAATATCAAATGAGAACTGTTTTTCGTATAATTGGCTTAGCATCAGTTATTCTGGCAGTTGTTTCCTGCAATCTGTATATGAAAGGAAAGAGACTCTCTAACGAAGAGAGATTTGCTCAGATCTATGATGATGCAAGTATGCTTTTTGATAGAGAATGCCAATTAGTGGAAGCACTTGGTAGAGAAGTTGATTTGTCTTCTGATACTCCAAATAGAGAAATCAGTATCTTTGACAATGATGTCAGGATTGTTATTGACGGATCTTTTGCAGAACAGGTATCAGGTAAATATGAAACATGCCTATATCGTGTCATTGTACACTATATGATCATTAATGAAAAGTACTTCCACTTCTGCCCGGATACTGTTACAGTTTATTCTATAGGAGGAGAAATAATCGAGGTGCATCCTCCGTATGAGAAATCAGAGGATCCGGACTTCTATATTGACTAAAAAGATTAAATCAGATGAGAAAAGTTATAGCCATACTGTTATTTTCAATAATATCAACTGGGGTTCTGTCAGCTCAGAATCTCGAGACAGTAATTGTTCCAAAAGGACTATCTCAGATTAAGATAGTGCATAGTAACTACACCACATCATTCAATGCGTCGTATAAAGTTCCGAATTATGTGTCGTGGAGTATCTCTTCAGATGAACTCGGTGGTGCAGTCTCCAGGAATGGTTACTCTTTCACTGAGGATCCTGATCTGAAAGGTGCAGCTGTATCCCCAATGGATTATTCGAGATCCGGTTATGACAGAGGCCATATGTGTCCAGCTGCTGACAACAAGCTTAATGATGACTATATGCGTGAGTCATTCTACATGACAAACATCTGTCCTCAGAATCATACTCTCAATGAAAAGACCTGGGCCAATCTTGAGAATGCATGTAGAAGCTGGGCAAGGTTATCTACTGTTTATGTTGTGAGTGGACCATACTTTGAAGGTAAGCCAAAGAAATATCTGGGTAATAATAAGGTTGCAGTTCCTGATGGTTTCTGGAAGGTTATACTAAGACAAGTAAAAGGGCAGTGGCATGCAATAGGATTCAAGATGCCGAACACTGATGTGGATGATATCTATGACCATTATGTGGTATCAGTCGATGAAGTAGAGAAGCTCACGGGATTTGATTTCTTCTCCGCTTTGGATGATAAGATTGAAAAAGAGATTGAAGCATCAACCGATCTGAAATCCTGGTCATATAATGGAAAGCACTAGCTGCCTGTTGGATATTCCTCAAAGGTTCACTATTTTTAAAGAAAAACTCTATTATGGAAGAAATTATTGATCAAACCGCTTCACAGGAGCCTGTATTTGAGATTACGGATACCAGCAGACTTCATCTTTTGTCTATTAGCAAGTGGATGAAGTTTTTCTACTACATCGCCGTTTTTGGCGTAGTATTGGTCGCAAAAATGGGCCTGGCTTATATTTTTGCTGCACCATTAATGCTGAAAGACGATCCGGAATCAATGGCAATGGGACCAATAGTCGGCTTAGTGATCATTGCAATGGATGTGTTCTTCGGTTATGTGACATATTGTTTAGGTAAGTCAGCTGCTTGGATTAAGGTATCTCTGCCAGGTAAGGAAAGCGATAAACTGGAGATCGGTCTAAATTATCTTAGAAAGACTCTGAAGACTTATGGCATTTTCTGCATAGCTCTGCTGGCTCTTTATGTGTTGATAATTGTTGTTGCGATTATTGTAGCTATTATAACTCTCGCATTAGCATAACCGGGTTAATAATTAAGTATATACGAAAACAGCGTGTCACTACGGCACGCTGTTTTTGTGTTTGGATTGAAAACTGTCTTCGGCATTAAATCAAAGCAGATATTATCCCTTTACGATTCTTATACGAAACAAGAATTGGTATTCTTTCCAACTATTTACAAAAAAAGCGTCAAAAACTAATTTGACGCTGAAGTATTAACCTGTAATTGACTTAAAGAGAGATAGAAACTCCTCCAAGTACAGTGACGCCAGGCTCAGGGAATCCTTCCATTGTTGCATACTTCTGGTTAAGAAGATTTGCTCCACGAACGAATACACCGATATTCTTTGTAATCTGGTAACCAACCTTTGCCTTCACGTCTACATAGTTCTCAATAAGGGCATTGTCACCAGTAGTGAGGTAAAGACCATTAATTGCCATGGCACCGAGGTTAACTGTGAACTTACCAGGAGTCCAGTTTCCGCCGAAGTAGAACTTATGCTCAGGAGCACCAGTGTAGATGGTTCCCATGTGGAGGAAACTGTAGTTTGTGTTGAAAGAGAGAGTAGGGGTTACTCTATAGTCTGCACTAAGTTCAACACCCATATTTTCAAACTCGCCGACATTTCTGTTCTGACGTTTTCCTTCAACGACAGTAACTTCAATGATGTTGCTTCCCTTTGTGTAGAATACACTGGCTTCAACGTTGAGAGCGCCGTCAAGGAAATGCTGACCTACTGTGAAATCATAGCTCCATGCCTTTTCTGGCTTAAGATCCTCATTTGCTACAGCATACATGTAAAGCTCTCTCATGTTAGGCATTCTGAATCCCTTTGATGCGGATGCCTTGATGGTTGTGTTTCTTCCAGGCATGAATGAAATACCAGCCTGTGGAATCCACTCGATTCCATAAGCGCTATGGTTATCCATACGGATACCTGCATTGAACATGAACTTGCCGACTGTCTGCTGATCGAAAATATATACAGCCTCCTCGTGGAGTTTCTTGTGGTCAGCGTAGATCTCCTTAACTGGATCACGGTATGCATTACCACCGTAGTAGAGAATGTCTGTTCCTACAGTGAGGTTGTTGCCTGTGAATGTAGGTACTACCTGGTATGCAGAAAGACCTCCTGTAAAGTCTGTTCCGTGGAAGAGGAACTCCCTAGGCTTTCCACCCTGGTTGTAACCGTCGTTGATGATATGGTTGTGACGGTTGGTGATTTTATAATGGAACATGAAGTATGGAATCATTGTGACAGTATGGATACTTATGCACGTGCTCCGGAAAGAACACTTTTCTATGGCGAACTAGGCTCCGATGCTTCGAGCA
>JAKSJT010000111.1 GCA_024402125.1 Bacteroidales bacterium | reverse complement strand
CAAGTGCTCCTGCCGATAAGGCAATCAGTTTTCCAGTTATCATTTTATTATGCTTATTTGTTTGATTTAGCAGCAAGACGGAATCTGGACTCCATATCGCCAAACAGAAGTCTTGTGTCAATTGACTTGTACACTATAATATCTCTACCCTTCTTAGAGAAGTCATAAAGTCCTGTATCGGTAATGGTAGGAGCAGGTGTTGTTTCATAGAAACATCCTGCCGCACCAGGCTCAAATGTCGTTGTCAGAGTACTGATAAGACAAAGAGGACTATCTCCAAGTACATAGGTATCAGCCATACGTGCAAACGATCCAAGTTTAGATGTAAGATACTCACCTATCTTTCCAAGTGGGGCAATCTTGTCATCAAGTTCAGCCATACTGTATAGGGCCTGACGGTACACATCCCTTGGAATCTGCCAAATAGTAAGGTCACTGTCATTGAATACTGTCTGGGCAGCCTTGACATCCAGACGGAGATTGTACTCAACCAAGTTATTGCCCTTGTAGTATTCAGGTGGGAACGGATGTCCGAAATCATATTCCTGACCACCAATCCAAAGAAGAATCACGTTTTTGGCAATTGATGGTTCCATTAGCCATGCACTGGCAATATCAGTAAGAGGACCTCCGAAAAGAAGATAAAGAGGTTTCTCAGGTGATGCCTTCATTGTCTCTTGAACAATAAGTCTTGCTCCTTCGGACACAACTGGTGTCTTCGAATCCGTCATAGGAAGAGGAGCACCCGGCTTAACCGGAACCTGGCCTGCTTTTCCTACCAGTTCCAGAATCTCATTTGCCCTATTCACTGAAATCTCAGCGTTATTCTTAGTCATTTCAGAGCTGTCCTGATTCCAGGACTTCTGGGCTCCTACATGTGCTCCTACAATACCCTTAACCTCAGCACTGGAACATAGAAGCTGGTGTACCAGATGGAAAAGACCATCTCCATCACCACACAGATCGTTATCTACGATAACGCTCACACGTGGTCCACCCATACGCATAGGTGGGTTCTGTGCAAACAAACAAGATATTGAGACAATACTTGTTGCAATTAAAAACAATACTCTTTTCATATTTCTAACAGTTATTTCTCAACTGGAGTAACCTTTCCTGTGACAGAATCCATGATATATCCCCTTACAGTAACATCTGCCGGTACAAGTGGGTGATTGCCGATAAGGTCAACCGTCTCCAGAACGGCCGCCTCAGTATCATCAAATCCATGCAGCCATGTATCCAGGTCAATACCACAGTGACGCATGAGATTGATGTGTTCCTCACTGATACCTCTTTCCTTCATAAGATGGAGCATCTCCTTGGCATCCATACCCTGAACTCCACATCCTGTATGGCCTATCACCATAATCTCATTGACTCCAAGTTCATATATGGCAACAAGAAGGCTTCTAATTGTTGAATCGAATGGGTTTGTGATAACTCCTCCCGCATTCTTTATCATCTTGACATCACCGTTTTTGATGCCAAGGGCAGCAGGAAGAAGAGTCACAAGACGTGTGTCCATACAAGTCACGATCGCAATCTTCTTGTCTGGATATTTACTGGTTACATAGTGTTCGTATTCCTTGTTTTCAACAAACTGCTTGTTGAATTGAAGCATCTGGTCTATCATATCCGTTATGTTATTAGTTTGTCACAAGATAAGAATAATTAATGATTATATTTGCGACCTACACCCCATAATCATGAAAGACCGCAAATACATCCTAAGCCTAATTGTACTGTATCTTAATTATTTCCTTCACGGAATAGGCTGTGCCGTCCTAGGACAATCAGTAATCAAGGACTCCCTCGCTGCCAGCTGGGGAACTACAGCAATGGCAATCACTGCCATATCTGCGGCGCTTGGTCTAGGAAGACTGATCGCGCTTCCAATAGCTGGACCATTCTCTGACAAGTTTGGAAGAAAGGCTTCCGTTGTAGTCGGTGGGCTTTTCTATGCTGCATTCCTTGGTGGTCTCGCTTACTCCTCCGGGAACCCAGACGGATACAGAATAGCATACATATGTGCCATATTAGGAGGTATCGCCAACTCATTCCTTGACACAGGAGTGTATCCCGCCCTCGGCGAAATAGTCATAAAAGCACCATCCGTTGCAACAATGGGCATCAAGTTCTCCATGGCAATCTCACAGATGCTTCTTCCATTTGTAATTGGAGCAACAGCTGTAGTTGTCAGCGGAGTGAGCAGCTATGATAGGCTATTCCTACTAACTGGTCTAGCCTACCTGGTCCTTGCAATAGCGATATTCTTCCTTCCTCTTCCGACAGACCAGAAGGAGAATATCCAGAAAGAGGGTCTTCTTTCTTCCATCCGAAACACAAAGTTCTCAGCAGAATCAATTGCAATGATACTGATAGGGTTCACTTGCACAGGAACATTCCAGCTATGGCTTAACTGCGCACAGAACTTCGCAAAGGATGTAGTCCTTTGGGCAGAGCCTTCAATCATGCAGACTTTCTACTCAGCGGGTACTCTTATAGCAGTAGTTGTCACAGCTATGCTGACAAGAAAAATCAAGGACGAGAGGTTCATAGTCCTCTACCCTATCATCTGCCTTCTCACACTTCTGCTCGTGCTGTTCTTCCCTTCAAAGGTAATGATGGAAGTCGGAGCATTTGCAATAGGTTGGGCAGGTGCTGGTGGACTTCTTCAGATAGTGACGGCTGTCTGTAACCTGGTGTTCCCTAAAATCAAGGGAACTGTCACAGCTCTTGTAATGATAGCATCATCACTCTGCAACTACACTCTGCTCTCTGCCGCTGCAGGAATGACTTCGTCCGGAGTCATGTGGATGAATGTCATCCTGACTTCCGCTGGAATAATCCTTGGAGTATTTGTCAACTCCAAACTAAGAATAGCAGCCGATTAACGGGCTCCATCAATCTTGGGGAGTTCAACAAAGACAGTGAATATATCGATAATCGTCACAAATGCGTCCTTCACCTTATGCATTAATGACATGGCGTTTCCTGCATTAATATAACCACGCAAATACCATATAATTACCATCATTTGAGGTAATAATTCTTATAGTCCCCAATTATTATTACTTTTGCATTCCTTATTACATAACACCGGACAATTATGAGAAGATTTATCACAATAATTCTAGCTACAGTTCTAGCATTTACTCTAGCGTCATGTGCAAAAGAAGGCAATGACAAGAAAGACTTTTCTGTCGAGTTTATTTCATCAATTGACAACGACAAGACAGAATTTGACATTGATGAACTGTATCTGGAGCTAGAATCAGACATGGCTGAAAGTTCATGTCTCTATGCACTTGGATCCAACGGAGCTGCCGGATTTGAGATGAAGATATACATGAAGAGTATCACCAAGATCAATGTCGGAACCCTCATAGCACCAAGTCTTGTTAACTTCATAGCATCAACACCTGCTGACGGTTCAAGTTCAGCATATTTCTATAAAGGAAAGGTCACAATGACAAACAAGACAGCTGATAAGGTCACATTCGTGTTTGAGGATGTCAAGTTCGAGCTATCTTCCGGTGACGTTAAGATCAACGGAAAGCTCGTATGCCCTATTGAATAATCAACTAATCTGATTTTTCTGACTTTTAGATACATCTGCAAAGATGTATTTTTCTTTTTCAGCGTTTATAGTAACATCAAAACATCTGTCTCTATGAGTAGCTTATCAAAAATAGTCCTGACTTCACTTGTGATATTTGTAAGTATGGGAGTCAATATCCATGCACAGAACGAGTATAAAGGAGAGTTTTCAAAGCACTCCATTGAGATCAGTACAGGTATCCCAAATCTTATCACTCTAGCTACTGCTCCGTACGGACATGATACATTTCCGGATCTCGAAAAGGACTATGGATGGAAATACGAACATCTGATGAGGTACAATCTCAACATCGCTTATGTCAATGAGATCAGCAGACGTTGGGATTTTCTTGCAATTCTGGATCTTGGACTAGGTCACTACACAAGATACAACTACAGGGAGTGGATTGAAGATGATGAGACTGACAGCGTTTCATGGGAAGGTGGTCACTGGGAAGGTGGTCCTGATAAGGCAGGCGTAAAGTTCCTGATGGGTGATGTCAATCTTACAGCGGCATTCAGATACAAGTGGGCATACACTGAGCACTGCAAGTTCTATTCTGCACTTGGAGTGGGCGTAAGCGCAGCTCTTTCCCCTGTCGTTCCACTTCCATACATCACTCCTATCGGAATATCAGTCGGACAGAACAAGCGCATCTACAGCTTTGCTGAAGCCACACTCGGAACTACAGGAACATTTTTCCAGGGTGGAATTGGTGTTCGTCTAGGGAAGAAATAGCCTAGGAAATATTCTGCTTAGCCTTTAAGTCCAGGTAGCACTGCAAAGGGTCATACTGCTTGTTCTGCTCAACAGGAAGTTCCAGAACGAACCTGGCTCCGCCTGTGTATGTTGTATCGACATACACTTTACCTCCAAGTTTAATAGAGAGCATATTGCAAAGGTGAAGACCGATTCCTGTTCCCTGCTTGAATGAATCAAGCTTCTCAAAGCGCTCGAATATCTTCTCCGCCATTTCCTTCGGAATACCGGTTCCTGTATCCGTGACACTGAAGAATGCAGTCTTGTCATCATTTACCAGTTTGAAGTCCAGTGTAATGGAACCTTTCTCCGTATGCTTGCAGGCATTGGTGAGGAAGTTCACCAGAATCTGCTGAACTCGTCCTGCATCAGTGAAGAGAGTATAGTCCTCCGGAACTTCGCAGTTCACACTGTACTGCACATCTGATGGGAGTCTGAATTCCACAACCTCAGATACCGATGTGCAAATCTTCTTTATATTCGCATTATCTTTTCTGATTGTGTAGTTACCGCTTTCAAGGTCTGCAATATTGAGGATATCATCGATGAGCATTGTGAGCATGTTACCGTTAGTCATAATAGCTCTGCCGTACTGATCCATCTCTTCTTCAGACCACTCAATACCAGGCATTGTGAGAAGCTGCGAGAATCCCATAATCGCATTAAGAGGAGTTCTCACCTCATGGCTCATGTTCTGAACAAAAAGGGACTTCATCCTTGAAGCGGACTCCGCCTTATCCTTAGCCTCTGTCAGCTGCTCATTGAACTGAAGCAGTTCCTCCTGCCTTTGTCTATTCCTACGGATAAAAATAACCGTCACAATAATGAAGGACAAAAACATCAGTGACAGAAGTATAATGATAACCTCCACCAGCTGCATCTGCTTCTCCTTCGCCTCAAGACGCACCTTGAATGTGGCAAGATCATCAGAGTACTGAACCAGTTCCTCAGTGGAAATGGCGACATCGATACTATCTATCAGATTGTCATACTTGACTCTATATTCATACGCCTCCTTATGCCTTCCCATCCTTTAGTATACATCGGACAAGCCTTTAAGACGAGAAGACTCATCATTTGAGACATTGACATATTCTAATACTTTATCCCAATCCCTTTTAAGCTGAGCATCATACACCAGAAGAGGTCTATATAAAGGATTAGTCTCCGGTCTACCAGACAGATCCAGTTTCTGGAAATAGTGATAGAAATTGTCTTCGTCCTGAAGCTCTGAATAATAATATGCAATCGACGCATAAGCTCTAGTACTGTCAAAAGATGACACCGCTGTCTCCAGAGCTTTCTGAAGGAACATATATGATGAGTCCTTCTTTTCTTCTACGGAGTCACTAATGTATAGTCTGGCAGCGTCAGAGTAAGCCTGACTGATTGACTGGCTTTTAGACAGCGTATCCGACTGATTGAAATAGTTTATCGCCTTATTGTATGCTGCAAGTGCGAGTGTCGTGTTGCTCCTTGACTGGTGAACCTTTGCAAGATTCTTATAAGCTGTAAAGATACCGTAATCATCCACATCCTTTTCAGCAACAGCTAGCTGCTCGTTACACAAGTCAAGGGCTTCCCTTATTCTTCCCATGTTAAGAGCTAGTGTAATCTCCTGGCCATAGGCATGGTGATAATACTGCATATATCCATATCTTTTGGAAATATCCCTGACATGATCAGCTACCAGGTGAATATTCTCAGTATCCTTATTCCTAAAGTAATACGACAGAGGAATACAGCTGATTACGCATTCTCCCTTCTTGTCTCCGATTCGGGTCGCAATGGTTATTGCCGTATCCACATACGACAGACATTCAGCAGAATACTTAACAGCATCTGCCTTCAAATAATATGAATAAAGTTGGTCATCTATACCATATGGGTTATTCTGCGAAGCTGCTTCTAAAGAAGAAAGAAGCAACATGATACTTGATAGTAGTATAGATAAGTTTCTGATAAAGTTTGATTGCATTTCAATAGTTTAGGCTTAATAAGCCAAAAATAGTAATAATTCTTTAATACCTAATGCTTTTTACCATCAAAAAAGTAAAAAGGCCACCTCCAGCGATGGAGATAGCCTCATTTTTTAATCCTAAGCACTAGTCAATCTTTGTGACTCTAAGGGCATCAAGCAGCGCCTGATTGACTGTGATGTTCATATTCTCAACTGCATCAGTGAATGTCAAAGTCACAATATGACGACCTGATGACAACTCGACTATCTGAGGATTGCTCCATCCCCAGTCAGTCCATCTGTGACCTCTTTGAGGGAATACTGATACGCCTGCCGGTTTCTCATCAACAGCAAGAACTCTGGTTGCACACTTGTTCTCGGTATTGATAGGACCGTTACCGTTTGCATATCTCCAGTCAAGAGCATAAGTACCCGCTTCCTTCACCTCAATAGGAATTGTAATGAGAATATTCTCGTTTCGGGTTATCATTGCACATCCACCCTGATGTCCGCTGATGTTTACTCCCTGAAGCGTTGGAACATCTGCCCTTTCTCTAGTGGTGGTAGTCTTGTTACCGACTCCTTCACTCTCCTGAATCTGCTTTCTGTTTGGATCAAACACAAGAGCATAGTCCTCCACCTGATAGAGCTGATAGAGCTGATAGTAATAGATTGGTTCACTCATGTAGGATACTCTGGTTCCCTTTGAATCCAAAGCTGCAACAACTGAGTACTCACCATCTCCTGGAAGAGTAACCTCCAAAGAGGTTGTCTCTGAGACTTTCTTTCCGTCTTTAAGGAGATAGTAGCATGCTGCCCTGTCAACAGAAGTCCAAGTGAGCTTGTTCCCTGAGAGTGTAACAACAGGAGTTGCAAGCTGATAGTCATTCTCAACCATATTGACTGAAAGGGCCTCAGGCTGAACATTATCAAGGACCATCTCTATAGTATGATTACCTGTAAGACTGCCTGGGAAATATGCCTTTGTCTCAACTCCGTCAAGTTTGAATGACTTCAAATGGTTTCCATAGCCTGAGATTGTCATATCCAGAACTGCTCCTCTATACTTGAAATTGCTTAAATGACGCTTTCCAGCCATTGTCTTTGGGACAAGCGGATGGAACTCGATTCCGTCAGCCTCATACTGGATACCGAATAGAACGCCTGGAACAATTGCGAGATTCGCAGCAACGCTCCAGAGCTGACGAGGTGAGTTGATTGATAGTCCGTGATAATCACCGTTATAGATTACCATGTTCTCGTAGTTGGTAAGTCCAAATGAAGCTAGTCTGTAGATGCTGCTGATAGCTTTTGTGACACCCTCCTCGTTACCAGCTTTTGCCTGAGCACGGAGCCAGTAGCCCTGTACGAAAGGCCACATTGCATCATTGTGATAAGGTCCCTGATCCTTTAGATTAGGATACATCATTGGAGTTCCGAAGGCCTCTTCCTCGACATTCTGGCTGATGGATCTGGTGCGATCTTTATCAGCGACATCAAAAAGGATTGCAAATGACTCTCCAAGCACCTCCATCTGAGGATGGACAACGAGGTTGTTTCTTCCGAACTGATAGATTGCATAATAACCCTTATCCTGCATCCAGAGGTATTTGTTGATTCCGTCCTTGATCTTCTCAGCATAGTCAGCATATTGCTTTGCCATATTCGGCATCTCCTTGATTCTACAGATTTCTGAAAGAATCTTTATCGCCTGATAGTGAACGCAGTTTGTTCCGAGAGCTTCACTGTTGTAGATATCAGCAGGACGGGCCCACAGAGGATACTCCTGCTCTCTCCAGTCAAGATAGCTGGTTTCTCCCTTCATCAGCTGGGTACGTGGATTGTAAGCCACGATAAAGTCATCGTCGATGGTGTTCTTTATTATCGGGAAGATACGGTCAAGGAACTGCTTGTCTCCTGTTACCTTGTACACTTCCCACGCAGCAAGAACCCATGTGGTTCTATCCGTTGAGCATGGCCATGCTCCTCCTGTTCCTGTATCCTGAATGATACGGTTATTGGCATTGACCTTAGCAAGAAGGCTGGTCATGGACACTTCAGGAGAAATCTGAGCCAAAGAGTGAAGGATACTGTAGCTGACATCACGTGTCCA
>JAKSJT010000110.1 GCA_024402125.1 Bacteroidales bacterium | reverse complement strand
TTCCTTGACCAGCAGTACAGAATTCCATTCAACTTCATCAATAACATCAGACAGAAGAGGGATACTTCCTTTGTTGCTGATGACAATGTCACAACTGCATTCATCGGTCATAGTAGCGAACTTTCCATCTACAATAAGCGTTATAAGGACGTAATCAGTCCAACTGACATGAATGGTAGAAAATATTATGACAACTTCTATCTTAACCCTAACAGTTCATATGATTCCCTTAGGGTGATGAAGCTTGAGAACAAGGTGTTCATAAGACTGCAGCCGTGGTCTGAGGATGGCATTGTCTCCAAGCTTAATGCCGGTATCGGTAACCGCATCATGAAGTGGTATGACCAGGATCCGACATACCTGTATAAGAAGTCTAATTCGACTTGGAATTCAACATACCTTTATGCTGGAGCGGAAGGTCAGTTCAGAAAGTATCTCCATTGGGATGCTACTGGAAAGTACACTTTCATGGGTTATGAAATCAATGACTTTGAAATAGGTGCCAACGCAGTCATAAGCGTATATCCTTTCAGAAGGGCTCGAACAAGTCCGCTTTCATTCAAGGCTCACTTCGAGACAAGCCTCAAGGAACCAGATCACTACCAGCAGAAGTTCGTATCCAACCACTATAAGTGGGACAATGACTTCGGAAAGATCTCCACAACAAAGCTTCATGGAACTCTGTCCATCCCTCATTGGAATCTTGAACTTGCTGCCGGATATGCTCTCCTTGACAAGAACATCTATTATGACTCATTTGGAGTTCATCAGAACACAACCCCTATGAGTGTGTTCAATGCATCGCTTAGCAAGAACTTTGTTCTGTTTAATACAATCCATCTGGATAACAGAATCCTGGTGCAGAAGTCCTCAAATGAGGATGTGATGCCTCTGCCTCTAGTTGCTCTCAACATGAGGTATTACCTTCAGTTCAATCTCTCTCAGGGAGTCCTTCAGATGCAGCTTGGTGCGGATGTACACTACAATACCAAGTGGTATGCTTCTGCCTGGAATCCGGCTCTTGGCCAGTTCATGAACCAGAAGAAGGAGCAGTTCGGTAATGCTCCATATATTGATGCGTTCGCCAATATGCAGTGGAAGAGGGCAAGTATCTTCGTGAAGTGGGAAAATGTCGGAATGGGCTGGCCTCTTGATAAGGCAGACTATTTCAGTTCATATGGACATATCAGAACCCAGAGGGCGATAAAGTTCGGAATATTCTGGCCGTTCTATACTCAGGCGAGAAAAGCAGGTAGCAGCTCTTCTACAGCTTCTTCTTCGTCTTCTTCATCGTCATCTTCTCGCTCATCGTCGTCGTCATCATCATCTAGAAGTTCAAACTCAAGATCTTCGATGACGGCAGGACCTAGAACACGATAAACCATGTCGAAATGAGTGTAGGTCGCAAAGTTCGAAAGTTTTTCAGGTACCTGATACCGACCCTTGCAGTTCTTCTTATCGCTCCATTCATGGAGAGGAGTAGAACAGAGAGAGTGGACTTTGAACCTTTCAACTTTGGTGACATAAAGTGTGCTATCGCTATCAGGGAGCATGATGATACCACTACAGCTCTATTGACAGATTTCAGTTTCGATCTTATAAAGGCATATGCTAGAGATGCCGGATTCAAGGCGGATATTGTCCTTGAACGTTGGGGAGAGAATTACATCGACTCCTTGCATGCTGGTATCGTTGATATGATTATTCTACCATCGGAGCAGGACTCTCTTAGTGGTCTTGCTTTGTCCAGTCCGATTGAAGGCCTGTCTTTTGGTGTGCTTGAGAATAAGAGTGCTGGTGTGATGCAGGTGGATTCATGGCTCTCGGAGTTCATGACGTCAGCTTCTTATCCAGCAGTCAGAAGACGTTTCTTCATCACTTCAAGTCCATTCAAAAGAGCCTCTTCAGGGGAGACATACAAGATTGCCACTCCATATGATGATCTTTTGAAGAAATGTGCAGCATCTATCGGATGGGATTGGAGAATGATGGCTGCTCTTATCTGGCAGGAGTCCAAGTTCAAGATTCAGGTGAGATCTAGAAGAGGAGCTATGGGTCTTATGCAGATGATGCCTGCAACAGCCACTAAGATGGGCTGTGAGAATATCATTGACCCGGAAGAGTGCATCCTGACTGGTACACGTTATCTGGACAGGCTCCAGAACCTTTTCCGGAAGTATGCTGCCAATCAGCTGGAACTTGAGAAGATTACCCTGGCAGCCTATAATGCCGGTGAGGGTCGAATCAGGGACTGTATCAACTTTGCCTCTACTGTAGGAGCGGATTACTCAACTTGGGATGGTATCGCTTCAGTTATCCCTCAGATGAGAGAAGAGTCAATTCTGGAAGTAGATACTGTCAAGCTTGGAATATTCAAGGGCATTGAGACAATTGCCTATGTGGATGCTGTTCAGGATCTTTATAAGGCTTATTGCCAGATAGCTCCGTCGTCAGGTACTACTACAGCAACTACTACTGCTGGCGCACAGTCTGCGCCGGATCAATCTTAGAAATAAACAGACAAGGGATAAGAAGTAGCAGCATTATGACAACATATGCTGCTGCATCCGCTGCGATTGTACCTAAGACATTGAGATGCACCGGAACAAATGAAACGAAGTAGTTGTCCGGATTAAGCTTGATAAGGTGGGTGCTGCCCTGGATGATGCAGAATAGGAAGGCAATGGCATTGCCAATTAGCATACCCTTGAAGATAAGGTTTGATGCAACCTTAAGGAACACCTCAGAAATATTCCTGTCTGTCATACCCATGGACTTTAGTGTTCCTATTGTGCTGATGTTTCTGAATAGCATGATAAGAAGTCCTGAAATCATGTTGAATCCAGCGACAACTGTCATAAGAAGAAGAATAAACAGCACGTTGAAGTCCAGTAGATCAAGCCAGCTGAATAGTTGAGGATAACGGCTCATAGATGAGCTTGACACAAGACTAGGGTCTTCGTCTGTCTGCTCGGTGATGATGGTCATGCCGATTTTCTCAGTCAGGAATCCAGTAGAGGATGTGTTTCTGAAAGCATCGTCAAGAGTTATCTCAAGTCCAGAGACCTGGTCTTCATCCCAGCCAAGGACTCTCTGAAGGTCACCTAGCTTTGCGTGTACGACAAGCTTGTCGTCAGTGTCGAGGATACTCTCATAGATGGATGCCACCTTGAATTTTCTGATCTTGACCCTTTCTCCGACAAAGTAGGTCTGCATGTCGTCCCCGACAGAAAGGCCGAGCCTTTTGGCCAGTTTGGAAGGAATTGATACTTCGAGGTCTTCACCCTCGAGGTCTGTGCCTTTGAACAGGACTCCTTCCATTGCCTGTTCGTTTTTAACCATACCGGCGCAGTAGATGGTAGGGTCGATACTCTTTACTCCATTGATGCGTTTCAAGCTCTCCAGATATGTTGGATTGCTTGAGACAGGGTCGCTCGCATTTAGCCAGCTTTGTCCTACTGGAGCAAGGAGGATGTCTCCTGAAATCGCCGATACTCCATCTCGGATTTCCCTGCGGAAACCCGATGAGATGGATACGGCTAAAATCATGACAAGGAAAGATAGCGATATAGCAATGATCGCCATCCTTCCTTGAAACCTAAGTCGTCTAGCTATGAAGCGTGACGCGTTCATTCGATTACCAGATTGAAACTCTTTCGCTCTCTGGACGGTACATAGGATCACCTTCCTTGATACCGAAAGCGTCGAAGAAATTCTGGAAGTTTCTGACAGACACGTTTACACGGTTGTTAGCAAGAGAGTGCTCATCCTGGTTAGTTCTTCTAGCGATTTCAGCATCAGTGATGTTCTGTGCCCAAACCTGAGCGTAACCGAGGAAGAATCTCTGCTCTGGTGTGAATCCGTCAATTGGAGCTGGCTTGTTGCCGTTCCATGTGTTCTGCATTGCTGAGAATGCAACAGAAAGTCCACCATGGTCAGCGATGTTCTCACCAAGTGTAAGTGTACCGTTTGCCTTCATTCCAGGAAGAACCTCGATCTCGTCGAACTGCTTTACAAGAACGTCAGCAAGAGCACGGAACTGCTGGTCGTCTGCATCTGTCCACCAGTTTGTCATGTTACCCTCCTTGTCGAAGAGACGTCCCTGGTCATCGAATCCGTGAGTCATTTCATGACAGATAACAACTCCGATAGCACCATAGTTGACAGCATCATCAGCGTCAGCGTTGAAGAAAGGTGGCTGGAGGATACCTGCAGGGAAGCAGATCTCATTTGTTGTAGGGTTGTAGTATGCGTTAACTGTCTGAGGAGTCATACCCCATTCTGTTCTGTCAACTGGCTTTCCAAGGTCAGAGAGGTTATCTGCTACTGCCCAGATAGAAGCAGCCTTGAGGTTCTCATAGTAGCTCTTCTCTGGATCGATTGTAAGGGTAGAGTAGTCCTCCCATACATCAGGGTAACCGATCTTTACGATGAAGCTTGAGAGCTTCTCCTGAGCACGAGCCTTTGTCTCGTCGCTCATCCATGTAAGGTTTGCGATGTGCTCGCCAAGAGCTGTCTGGATGTTCTTTACAAGAGTGAGCATCTTTTCCTTAGATGACTCTGGGAACCATCTCTCAACATACATCTTACCAACTGCCTGACCGAGAATTCTGTTAGGAACGCTCATTGCTCTCTTCCAACGTGGCTTCATCTCCTGAGCACCTGTGAGCTGCTTAGAGAAGAAGTCGAATGATGCCTGCTGGAAATCGTCACTAAGTGCGCTGCAGGCGTCAGTGATAAGCTGACCTGCGAGGTAGTCCTTAACTACATCAAGGTTTGCTGTAGCGAGGTACTTGCTGAGTCCGGCAAAGAATGAAGGCTGCTCAACAACAAGCTTGTCCTGAGCAGGGATACCTCTTGTCTCGAAGTATGTGTTGAAATCAAATCCAGCATATGTCTTTGCGAGCTCTGCGGAGCTTGTAGGATTGTATGAAGCCTCTACGTCTCTTGTCTGTGTTCTTGTCCATGAAGCGAGGGCAAGGGCATCTTCAACTGCGAGAGCATTTGATGCAGCCTTAGCGGCATCCTCACATCCTGTAAGAGCGAATACCTTCTCAAGGTATGCCTTGTAACCAGCCTTGATAGCTGCGTTCTCTGCCTCTGTGTAGTAGTCTCTGTTACCGATACCAAGACCACCCTGGCTGATGTAGAGGATCTGGTTGTTGCTGTCTGTAAGGTCAGCGCTAACTCCACCTGAGAAGAAAGCTCCAACACCTGCATTATGCATCTCAGCGATCATCTTTGCAAGCTCAGTCTTGTTAGAGACAGCATAGATAGCAGCGAGGTCAGCTGCGATAGGAGTGCATCCGTCTGCATTGAGCTTAAGAGAGTCAAGACCCATCTTGTAGAGGTCTACGATTTTCTGCTCGTCAGTACCCTTTGCAGGATTCATTGTAGCCATGCTCTGGAAAAGGGTGTTGAGTCTTTCCTGGCTGAGGTCGTCAAGGACGTTGAAAGCGCCGTAACGAGAATACTCAGGGCCAAGTGGATTGTTCTTCTGCCAACCACCAGTTGCATACTGGTAGAAGTCAACAGCTGGAGACACGGTTGTATCAAGGTTTGCCAGATCAATGGCAGGTGTCTTCTCTGTCTTTGTGCCGCAGCTAGCCAAAATAGCGATAGGGAGCAGCATCATAATGATTCTTTTCATGTTCTTTATATTACTTTTTTAAGATAGTTTCCTAAAAGGACTGCGAAATTAGTTAAAAATCCCTTATGTGAATCAATTATAGGTATAATTTATCCATTCGGAGGATACAATTGTGCTAATTGGTGTATCTTTGCCACCCGTTCGGAAAAATGGTGTATTGATTGCCTATGGAAAGGTTTGTAAAATTCCTGAAGGATTGGAGCCTTCCTGTTTCTATGATAACAGGAATTGCCCTCTATCTGGTGTATTATTTCACACCGGCTCTTAAGCCAGTGGGACCTGCTGCCTATTCTGCAATCAAGTTCATCCAGCCTCTGTTGATATTCATGATGCTGTTCCTTCAGTTCAATAAGGTCTCCCCGCATGACTTGAAGATTAAGAAATGGCATGTTATTATCGCAGCTATACAGTGCTCGATATTTCTGATTCTTGCTGTATTTGCTTCCATAGTCTCTTCCGAAACTGCTAAGGTAGTCCTAGAGTGTGCTATGCTTTGCTTTGTTTGCCCTACAGCAACGGCTGCAGGAGTTATCACCAGTAAGCTTGGAGGAAGTATCTCGTCAACCATGACATATGTTGTTCTGATCAACTGCCTGGTTTCGTTTCTGTTCCCGGCTATTCTTCCGATGCTGGTTCCGGATCTTCCATATTCTTTTGCCCAGAGCTTTTTCATGGTAGCGAGAAAGGTGTTCTCAATCCTGATTCTTCCTTGTCTTACAGCATGGGTTATCAGGTACACTATGAGGAAAGTTCAGGTATTCTTTATGAGGTATACTGAATTTGCTTTCTATGTGTGGATAGTGGCTCTTTGCCTTGCGCTTGTTATGACGACAAGGCAGCTTGTTCACAGCAATGTGTCAGTATGGACAGCTGCACTAATGTGTCTTGTTACATTTGTGTGCTGCCTGTTCCAGTTTGTTGTCGGAAGACATTTTGGTGGGAAGACTGGAGAGTGTGATAAAGTTACAGCTGGGCAGGCGTTCGGGCAGAAGAACACAGTGTTTGCTATCTGGCTAGGGTATACATTCCTTAATCCTGTTACATCTGTAGCCGGAGGCTTCTACAGCCTGGCACATAATGCTGTTAATTCATATCAGCTGTATAAGGTAAGAAAAGAAAAAGAGAGCCAGTCAAAGGACTAGCTCTTGTCAAGTATTCTATTCTGGTAAATCTGCCAACTTCAAGAAATTCTTTCTGAGCTTTCGCTCTGCACCGTTCTTGTCGAATTTTACAGTGAATGTGGTTCCATCCTTGTCAGCCTCAATGATAACGCCTGTTCCGAAAATGATATGCGAAACAGGAACGCCTACATGATAAGGATCCTCAGGCTTTACTGCTGGCTCGCCATCCGGAGTCTCAATATTGTCGAACTCGTCGTCTGCCATGAATGTATCTTCATCAAGCACATGGATAAGGTTGCGGGTTCCTTTCCAGAGTTCTTCCGGCATATGACCTTCAGTAACGAACATTGTTCGCTTGATTTCAGCCAGGAATCTTGAAGGATACTTGCCCATTTTTGTTGATACGTTGAATCCTTCTGACTCGGTCAGGAACAGAGCTCGTTCGGCACGGGTGATAGCAACATACATAAGTCGCCTCTCTTCCTCTTCTCCGTTCTTTTTATACTGCCTGATAGTTTTCATGCTAGGGAATATACCCTCAGACAGACCGATGACAAAGACATAAGGGAACTCAAGACCCTTAGCCTGATGGATTGTCATCATCTTTATGGTAGGGGTGTCTTTCCTGTAGTCCTGGTTAGTGTAAAGAGCGATGTCCTGAAGATATGTCTCAAGAGATATTTCGTCTTCCTTATGGACTTCTTCGTAGAACTGGATAGAGCTCAGGAGCTCATCAATGTTTTCAAGTCTGTCCTCATCCTGGTCATCACGAAGCATCTGTTTTAGACCGCTCTTGTCCAGGGCTCTATTAAGAAGATCAGAGATTGATGAAGTCTTGGCATATTCAATAAGGTCTTCAATGAGTTCCACAAACTCAACTGCACCCTTTTTGCCGATATCAGGGACATCAATTGATGCCTTCAGAGTATTATACAGAGAGCGGTTGCTCTCAAAGGCTCTAGCCTTGAGGTTAGAAAGGAACACCTTGCCTAGCTTTCTGGATGGCTCATTAAGAATCCTTTCGAAAGCCAGATCATCTTCCTGATTTGCTATGAGTCTAAGATAACTGATGGAGTCCTTGATCTCTTTTCTTTCGAAGAATCTTGTACCTCCCCATATAGTGTAGTCCAGGTGGGCTGCCATGAGCTGCTGCTCAATAGCCCTGGAAAGATAAGTCGATCTATACAGGATAGCGAAGTCCGATAGCCTTGCTCCACCTTTCTCCAGAAGTGTGGATATCTGCTTTACAACCCACTCCATCTCCTGCTTTTCTGTCTTTCCGTGATAGTGGATGACAACCTGTCCTTCCTCTTTTCGAGTGAAAAGGTCTTTAGGAATTCTGTTCTTATTGTTGGCAATAACGCAGTTCGCAACATCCAGAATCTTCAAGGTGCTTCGGTAGTTCTCATCCAGGACTATGTCCTTGTCGGATGCGAAGTTTACAAACCTGTCAGGCTTTGATCCTCTCCACTCATAGATTGCCTGGTCAGGGTCACCTACAATGAAAAGGTTATTGTGATATGCTGAGAGTTTCTCAATTATGTTCCAGTCATCTGCATTACAGTCCTGGGCCTCGTCAACCATTATGTAGTTAAGCTCACTCTGCCACTTGACTCTTGCGTCCTCAAACCTGTCAAGGATATAGGAGGTGAAGTTGGTGAGGTCATCAAAATCCAATGCGTAACCCTTGACCTGCCTTGCAATGAAGTTTGCAAAAGGGGACTTTTTCATCTCGTCGGAAAT
>JAKSJT010000011.1 GCA_024402125.1 Bacteroidales bacterium | reverse complement strand
CAGTTACAGATCATATTCCAGCACTTCCAAAGTATAATTAAACTATCGTGATGAGAAAGATATTTGAATATATATTCCTTTTACCTGCAGCGCTTTGTCTTGCCGGTTGCTCTATTGATGAACCGGTGGTTGATATTATGAGCCCAGCCCAGGAGTCTTTGCTTGGCACTGCCGTGAATTTCAAGGTATCGATAGCAGATGAGTTCCGCACCAAAGGATACACCAGTAACGATACAGGAGTCTTCAATGAGGAGGATCGTATGCGCATTTTCCGAAACTACTGGGATGCGGATACAAAGTCATGGTCAGAAGGAGAATCATACAGAACATACTACTTTAAGGCAAACCGTGTTGCTGATGTGATTGACCTTGGTAGTGATTGGTTCCCTCAGTCAGGAAGAAGGGGAGGTGACTACGACGAGTCTACAAAGACTTATACTACTTTTACACAGACAGAGGCTGACTCTTTGACATGGGATAACGGAAAGACTCTGAGATTCCGTGCATGGAGCCTTAGCAACTATCACAATTCTCTTAACGGAGCCTCAAAAAGCTATTATTATCCTGACTATAGCATTGCGGACTATGTTACTGCATCCGGTCCTACTCTAGGAATTCCTCTAGTGCTGAAGCATATGGGTAGCCGAATCAAGTTTACATCAAAGCTTAGCGGTAATGAGGTGACCAGAGTTGAAATCAGTACAGACTAGAGAGACTACAAGTATGCGGATAACTCGGATGTGGATGTCAATGATGAGTCGGAAGTAGAGTCAGGAAAGACAGACGAGAAGGCTCAGGAGGAGTGCGCCGAGGTGACAGCAGTATACAACAGAATGTGTATGCCAGCCGGTGTGGATATCAGTAGAAGTATGCTTCGAGGATTCAGAAAGAGTGCATGGGATGCTCTTACTGATGCCAGGGTGAAGGTAATAGAGGATGAACCGGCAGAGTCCTTCTACAATTATGGAGAACTCTCCGCTTCTGATGTTGCAGAGCAGGTCAAGCGTCCGTTCTTCTCCCTTATCAACGGATCATGCTACATGATTACAGTTCCATATGATATGAGTAGCGATGCTGAGACTCAGGGTGAAGTTCTTGTTCTTCCAGCCAGCACACGATTCAAGGTGTATCTTCGCGATGTTACAGGTGGAGACTCTGCCAATAAGGGTACACTTGAAAGCACATATCATATTTTCAGCCTTTCAGATATCGTTGAAAGAGACTCCAGCGGCAATCCTAAGAAGGACTCGGAAGGAAATGTCATCAAGATGTTCCCTAATGGTCTTAAACTTAGCGCAGGAGTTAGCTACACATTCACAGTTGGATATAGATATGATGGCCTTTATATCGTAGTTGGCCAGAGCATATCATGGGAGAACGATGTCCTGGATGATCAGGAAGGCGTCAATGAAGGCGAACAGATCCCATCTCCAAAGACAACGGACTACCAGTGGTGGAAAAACGCAATTCACGATGCTATCCCTATGGGAACTGAGGATTATACCCCTGTATTCCATATTTCAAATGCTCAGGAGTTTATCGAGTTCACAAACCTTGTGAATGGAACAGCTGCTACAAAGACATCAGGACTATATCGTCTTGTCAAGACATACAAGGATGTGACTGTCGGTGGTCAGACAGTGAAGGAACCTGATACATACGGTTGGTCAACAACAAATAGCCAGTATAAACCATCATGGATTGAGGAAAGTGAAGCAGAGGCTTTGGGATACATCTTCTATGACCATTACTATGCAGCAAATGCCGATAGGGCAGCATACTCCGAAAGAGACTACCTCAAGGGACCATACCCATTCTATGATGATAATCTTAGAAGAAGTTTCTCAATTGTCCTTGATGCAGACCTTGATATGAAGGATTGGTCAATCGAGACCGTTGGACGTTCGGAAGATACCCCGTTCATGGGTAACTTTGATGGAGGCCTTCATACAATGAAGAACCTCAATCTCAAGGATGAGTATCTCTTTGGTTATGTTGACGGTAAGGGTGATGGCGGCGCATCAATCACAAACCTTAAGATTGAATCATTCCATAATACTGCTCTTGTCAATCAGGGTGTCAATCCGATCTACATCGCCGGAATCTCTCTCTATGCAAAGAGTACAGGTAACAGTATTGCCACATCACTGACAATGCCGGAGGGAGTGACAGGTACATCTTACGTAGTTGGATGTATTCACGTAGGAGAAGCTGGTGGAGCCCTTGTTGGAACTTCTGACCGTCTTAACATGTTCGGATGTATGCAGGCTTCTTCTGGCCTTACAGCATCTTCCGGTGCTCTTCTAGGGGCATATGCTGATCCTGAGGACAGGTTCTTTGATCCGCAGATCAAGATGAGTGAGCAGAAGGCCAGAAACAACTTTACCGCTAAGCCGGCATTTGTGAAGTTCATGTGCAATTACTACGACAAGAGCCTTTCTGCATCCACATCTGCAGTTGGAGGTATAGCCGACGATTACTCGCTCCTTGAGTACATCAGGGGAAGCAAGACTGAGATTCTAAGGGCAAAGAACGATTACCTTACAGAAAGAGTACCTATGGATGTGCTTCTTTCTAGAAGTGATGCGGCGGACTACTACGGCCTTGCTCCATGGCACGCAATGAACTATGCAATCTACAAGTACAATGCCAGCTGGGGTGCAAACCACCCATGCAATGCACACTATGAGGCCAATACAACAGGATACAGCCATAGATACCCAAGTCTGGAGTCTACTGCACCCGGAGAGTTTTATGAAAGCGGCGATATCAATGCCTGGAATCCACTCAAACAACCTAACTAATCCCTTGCATATATGAATTACATTATGAACAGATACAGTAGAATGATCTCCTCGCTCCTAGGGGTCGGCATGATGGCTCTATGCCTACCAGGCTGCTCCGAGAAGATGGATATCCCTTCGGAAGACAATGCCGTGGCTGTTAAGATCACCGCCTCCTTGGATGGCTATGAGAGTGACGTCAGGACAAAGGTTTCAGATAATCTGGACTCTTTCACAGTAGGTGACAAAATCCGACTTATGATCATCAGCCCTTTTACCAGTGGTCATGAGCTCGGTGAGACATGGGGATCATACTACAACACAACCATTAAGACAGATGCTAACGGTAACTGGTATCTTGATAATGGCGGTAGCTCAACCGTAGGTTCGTACGAGGCCCAGAAGACAACATATATCTACTCTGCATCATATTGTCCTTCGACAAGATACTTTGTGTACAATAACTTCAGATATGTTCGCCCAAGCATCTTCTTCCACGCTGACCAAAGAAAGCTTGAAGATTACAAGACCAGCGACCTTATCTGGGCTCAGGCAGTCAGACAGACCGGTGCTGCAAGCGTCCATATGAACTTTCAGCACAAGATGGCGAGACTTGATATCACAGTTGATGACTCTTTGCTTGAAGAAGAGTTTACTGCAGAATCTGTCCTTACACTTGAGAATATGCCGGACATTGATGGCGCTGAAGTTGTCGTAGGAGACTACTATGCTGAGGAAAGCTATGCTTCTGATACATGGAACAGGTTTAACTACAGAGAGATGGCATCATGCAGCTATGAAAATAACGGTAAAGTTATCGGTATCCAGGTCATTAATGACGCCAAAGGAAGAACAACAGTATACGGTATGACCGGAAACCCTTCTCCTGCTGGAGGAAAGTACAACTCCGAGGTGTTTGGAAAAGTTCCAAATACTGGAACATATGCTGCCTATAAGGATCCCTCAAATTCAAAGCATTTCATGCTGCTGGTTCCTCCTTGTACTCTTGAGGAAGGTCATCCTGCAGTATTCTGGCTTAGAGACGGGGAAAGACGATATAGCGTGACATTGGACCAGATGACTTTTGTTGAAGGTCACAACTACTCAGTAAATCTCAAGTTCATCAACTAAAACAACTGATTCATGAAAAGATACTTAGTTTATATAGCAGCCCTGGCACTCGTTTTTTCGTGTGACGATAGGATTGAAGTAGACCCGGTTGTCTATGATGATGCTGTTGAACTGACAGGCGTTGAGGCTGACATCGACTATGGAACTGTGACAAAGGCAGCACCTTTGGATCCGCTTAACCATGTCGGCAGATATAAGGCATTTGTTGATGGAGATGTGATGGTGCTTAACACAATCAAACGTACTGAGAAGCCAATAGATGCATTCTCATATAATGATATTGTCTATAAGCATATTGAAGGTGGATGGGATAGAGATATGGACAGGGGACAAGCTCTGTCTTCACCATCAGAAGTTCCTGATAAGATCTATTGGAGTGATGCTCTAGGAATGCATACTTTTGTTGGATACAGTGTTCCTCAGAAGTCAGAAGGTAAGAATTTCGACTGGACAAAGAAGACCATTCCGATAACGGAAGAGGTTGATGGCGGCCTGGATATCTATTATGGTTCGCTCGGTAATCCTCTGGAAGAAGGAGTTATCGACCATACCACAGCCCAGAATATCATCGACGATGATCTTCTTCTGACATATGACACGGAAAAAGTAGCAGAACCTGGTGGATCGGTTGCACTTATTTCTTTCCATCATGCTCTTGCAAATGTGAGAGTAGTTGTGAGTATCTCCGGATTCTCATCAAGCAGTTCATCCGCTGATTCAAAGACACAGGTGGAATCAATGGAACTTAAGGATATGCTTACAATGTACAAGTGGAGACAGCACAGCTGGGGAGTAAGCAGCCTTACATCACAGTTTGACCAGACATGCCTGAATGAGATCTATGGTGGCAGTGTAAACATGAATCAAAGAAAGGATACTGACATGTGGATCCCAATCCCTCAGGGAAGTGGTTCCGGTGTCGGAAAGTCCTTCACATTCTATTCATTGGCAGTCCCATGCATCATGGGAAAGAATAACCCTGCGGAGTCTGAGATTAAGGACAATCTTCACATCACTTTCAAGGTGAAGTATCCTGATCCAATGAAGCCAAGCACACTGACTGAAAAGACATATACGGCCATTATGCCGGGGGCGGTCGAGTTTAGGGCAGGCCATTGTACAACAATTAACATTAACCTTAACCACAGTAACGAGCAGATGACAGTTGGTGCTGAATACACTGATTGGCAGTTTATAGATACTCCGGATGAGAGTGAGCTTAGAAAGAATTCTACATTCCTTCAGACAACAGCACGTTCTTCTGTGACAATTGCCGATGATGCGAAGGCTACTGAGGAGGATGCTACATGGCTATATAAGGCAAATGGTGGTAAAGTATATGATGTCTATGGAAATGACGGAACAAAAGCCAATCCATATACAATCAGTACAGCATCTCAGCTTCTTTCTCTGGCCTATGAGGTGAAAAGCGGAAGAACATTCCAGGGACAGTATGTTAAACTTGATGCCAACATCACAATGCAGCCGACTCCATCAACTACAGAGGAGGGAACAATCGACTGGATTCAGATTGGTGAAGCAGGAAAGCATTTTGAGGGCTATTTTGATGGAGGATCACGACTTATCACCTGCCTTAAGGGTGGCTCATTCTTCCATACAATTGGAAAATATGCTCACATTGAGCAGCTTATCATTGACTCATCATCTGGAAATGTGACTTCGACTGGTGGTTTCGCGGAGATAAACTATGGTATCATCTGTGCGGGTAAGTTCCAAGGTGTTATCAATAGCTCAGCCACAGGAAATGACAAGTACGTAGGAGGATTTGTTGGGGAAAACCGTGGAGTGATCATGGCAAGCTATCATTTAGGTTCAATAAGCGCAGGCTGTAATGTCGGTGGTATTGCAGGATACAATGTCGGCGAGATCATAGCTAGTTACACAGCGGGTGAGCAGACTGCTGGTTCCGGTTGCGTCAGCGGAGGTATTACAGCTCATCAGGTGGAAATGAATTCAGATGAGTGGAATGCAATATCGGAGGCTGAAAGGTCAGTGTTTGGAAGCAAAATCGACATGTGCTTCTATGATAAGGACATCATTACACCTGACTATGAAGATGGATCAATAGGTCTTACCACAAACTCAATGCAGAAGAGTTCATTTGTAGGACCAAAACCTTCTGAGGCCACATCTGAGGCTGATTATACAGAACACGGATACTCCAACTCTCTGAACTACGCTCTTTATAAGTGGCTTCAAAGTGATGAGAACAAGCAGATAATTCGTGATGCTATGGGCGCAGAAATAGGTGCAATGGCTGAAATTCATTTCAGAAACCGCTACTATGTGTACCAGCCGGCTAATTATCCTTGGGTATACTAGTCTTGTCTTTGATTAATTGATATTTTTTTGGAATACAATTTGGTCTCGGAAGGTCTGGAATCTTTCGGGACCTTGGTTTTTTTGTGATTATCTGAACCGCTATCTAGCGTGATAATGTTTATATTTGTATGGTAAATAATATCCCATGCAAAAGACACTTATCACTGGACTCATTGCAGTCCTTTCTTTATCAGCTGTTGTCAGCTGTTCTAGTTCTTCTCAGGAGGATCCATTTGCATCAGCAAAGTGGATTGGAACATCCGAAAAGGTATTATATGCGGACTATCTTCCGCAGTTCACCATCTCTGCTGATATCGCATTTGAGGGGAAGTCCTCAAAAGCCTCGCTTCTTTTTGGTGGCAATGATCCTCGTCTTATGGATGCGGACTTCAATATAATGGGAGTCGCTGCCAAGATGGATGAGTCTTATGTCAGGGTGGAGCTTGACAAGGCAAAGAAATGTATCAATGTCTATAGGACCGGATACACAAAGGCTGATGTAGCTGGTAAAGTGTTCCAGAGCGTACCGGTTGCTGATTCTCTATTGACATCAGCGACTTCAAGCCTTCAGGTAGCAGTCTCTTACAGCGAACTCACAATCAGGCTTAATGGCAGGCAGGTCGGTAGGGTGAATGTCGGACCACTTGGTCATGGTGGAGACTACATCGGTTATCCTCAGCTCTCTGATATCGGATGGCTCGTTGAAAAGGGACAGGTTGCAAAGGTCAGCAACATCTCAGTAAACGAGGTTAGAAAGCCTTGCGCTCAGCTGTATTTCAATGAGGGTATGACAGAGTTCGCATCAGCTCAGAAGGTCCTTGTCGAGCCTTCTTACGGCGGCATGCCTGTCCTTCGCTCAAACATCTCACTTAAAAATAAAAAGATTAAGCAGGCTACACTCTATGCAACAGCCAGAGGTATCTACGAGATAAGTATCAATGGCAAGAAGGTGGGAGAGGATTTCCTCGCTCCTGGCCTTTCACAGTACAACAAGCATCACTTCTATCAGAGCTACGATGTCACATCACTTCTTTCAGGTGGAGACAATATTGTTAAGGCAGATCTCGCTGAAGGATGGTGGTCCGGTGATATCACTTTCGGAGCCGGTAACCGCAATTATTTCAGTGACCAGCTTTCACTTCTGGCAAGCATCAAGGTCCGTTATAGTGACGGCAGCACAGATACTTTTGTGACAGATCCTTCTACATGGGAGGTAACTACATCCGGTCCTGTTGTGTATGCCAGCCTGTTCCAGGGCCAGATAACAGATGCTGGTATTAGTGAAGACGATGCTGCATGGTCTCCAGCAGAGGAGATTTCCCTGGAAGGACATATGTCCGATGAGACATTCGGAGCAACTGCACCTAGGACTGATGAATATGATAACTGGCAGCTGTTACCTCAGCAGGATCCTTCACCAAAGGTGTTCTCAACTCTAACGGCACAGAGCCTTGATGAGGTTCGCCCAGGGGTCTTCGTTTATGATATGGGACAGAACTTTGCGGGTATTCCAAGCGTAACGCTTAAGGGACTTAAGAAAGGTCAGCAGGTTAAGTTCCGCTTTGCTGAGGTTCTCTATCCTTCACTTCCAGAGTACAAGGGAAACGGAGGTATGCTCATGCTCGAGAATCTCCGTGGTGCGATGGTTCAGGATATCTTTATCTCCGGAGGAAAGGATGTTGAGGTGTTCGAGCCTCATTTCACACTGCATGGATATAGATACATGGAGATTACAGGTGTAGAATCGGCCCCAGCTCTTGCTGATGTCAAGGGACTTGCAATCAGCTCCGTACAGAGCTTCTCAGCAAACTATGAGTGCAGCAATCCTCTAGTTAACCGCCTGTTTGAGAATATAAAGTGGTCAATGCTGGCGAACTTTATCAGTATCCCGACAGACTGCCCTCAGCGTAATGAAAGAATGGGATGGAGCGGAGACCTTAGTGTATTCAGTAGAACAGCTACATATCTTTCAGATGTGGATGACTTCCTTACCCGTCATGCCATGGCTATCCGTGATGTGCAGATGCCAAACGGCAGAATTCCGGATGTGGCACCACTTGGTGGAGCGTTCGGAGGCCTTGTTTGGGGAAGCGTTGGTATCACAGCACCATATGAGTGCTATCGTCAGTATGGAGACATTGATCTTCTAAAGGAGCACTATGATGCAATGAAGCGTTATATGACCCTAGTCGCAGAGGAGTACCTTGAGAAGGAAACAGGGCTTATGACTCAGGGAAACAGAGGGTTCGGAGGTCTTGGAGACTGGCTCGGTCCGCAGAACGGACAGCTTGATAACTCGGCTGTATGGGATGCATATTACATCTTTGATCTTCAGATAATGGTAGAGGTGTCAAAGGCTTTGGGTCTCTCTGATGACTCAAAGGTATATTCAGAACGTCTTGCTTCCAGAAAGATGGAGTTCTGTGACAGATATTTTGATAAGCAGACGGGTAGATTCATAGCAAGTGACTATGCTAGAGGAAAGGCTGGAAAGGAGATCCATGTACAGAGCAGTTATGTCCTTCCTCTTGCCTTCGGAATTATCGAAGATGAGGCTCTTCGCGCAAAAGTTGTCGCTAATCTTGAAGATACAATCCTTCATCCTGGAAAGACAGACAATGGCATCGACTGCCCATCATACTCACTTATGACAGGATTCATTACAACAGCGTGGATCAGTAAGGCGCTTAGCCTTAATGGAAGGACGGATCTGGCTTACAGGCTTCTTCAGCAGACAAGTTATCCTAGCTGGCTTTATCCTGTTACTCAGGGTGCTACTACTATCTGGGAGAGACTCGACTCGTTCACAAATGAAAGAGGCTTTGGTGGTAATAATTCCATGAACTCTTTCAACCACTACTCATTCGGTGCAGTTGGACAGTGGCTTATGGCTAACTCATTAGGTATTGACAGAGACCCTGAGAATCCAGGATTCAAGCACTTTGTCCTTCATCCTGAGGTTGATCCTACAGGAGAAATGACCTGGGCAAGGGGATGGTATGACACTCCTTACGGCAGAATCTGCAGCAGCTGGGAAATTGATTCAAACGGAAAAGTTCATTATAAGTTTACTATACCTTCAGGATGTTCAGCAACTCTTGAAATACCAGGGGTGAAGAAGCAGGAACTCCGCTCCGGTGAGTACGAATTCTAATGGTATTGTTGTTGATAAGTGCTATATTCGCAGGTATTTATGATTTAACAGACCATGGCGAATAGTAAACTATCATTTTGGATGGATAATGCACGAAAGATTTCGCTCCCTCAGAGTGCAATCCCGTGCATTACTGCAATCGTATTATCAATCGGTCAGGACGGCTTTGTCTGGCCCCTTGCAATTCCTGTGTTCCTTGGTATCTGCGCAGCTCATCTGGGAATGAACCTGGCAGATGACTTCTATGACTACAAGACCGGAATTCCTAACAATGAAATCAGGTCAACACTGGTGGCACAAGGCTCAGTGCGTGCCCGCATGGAGAAGTGCCATTATATTCAGTCAGGAGCTGCAACAGTTGAGGAACTTAAGAAGGCAATAGCAGGCTTTTTGGGCTTTGCTGGCCTTATGGGTGCTATAGCAGTTATCACTCAGTTCCTGGTTAACGGCATGTCAGCAGCTCTAGCTGTAGTGATGTTCGCCATCATTGGACTCATCCTAGGTCTTCAGTATTCAGGAAAGCCACTTCAGCTGGGATATCATGGCCTTGGAGAACTTGTTATAGGTCTTATGTTCGGTCCACTCAATATCCTAGGAGTATATGCCGCTCTTACAGGTCAGATGTTCAGACCTGATATCTGTCTATTTGGAGTTGGTGTCGGCTGTATGGTGACAAACATCGTGTATGTCCATTCAGTGATGGAGACTTCCGCTGACAAGCAGCTCGGAAAGTACACATTCGCTCATCTTCTTGGAAACAAGACAGCCCAGGTGCTTGCAATCGGAGTACTTGCAATTATCCCTTTTATCTGTCTTCTAGTTAACATCGCAGTGTTTGACTGGAACCCATGGTTCCTTCTATCTGCAGTTACTATCCCTATGTCAATCTTCCTTATCATCTCAACATATAAGTTCGTAAACAATATCGGACAGGAGGATCAGCCTAAGTGGTGGATGGGTCCAATGGGAGATTGGGATTCATATGTAAAGGCTGGAATGGACTGGTTCCTTATCCGTTGGCTTCTTGCCCGTAACATAGTTACATTCTTCTGCCTTATAACTATTGTCGTTAAAGTAATTACACTATTTGTATGATAAAGCAGCTATTCTATTTGGGACAGTGGTTTGTCCGTGCCCGTTTCTTCGGAAGAAAGGCTCCTCTTCAGACTGTCCTTTTCATTACTGATAAATGTAACCTTCGTTGTAAGCACTGCTCAGTATATGGTAGTGCTGGATACCGTCAGCGCAAGTTCGAGGATATCCTTGATGACATGAGAGCATCCTATAAGGCTGGATCAAGGTTCATTGACCTCGAAGGAGGTGAACCTACTCTCTGGAAGGAAGGAGATAAGACAATCAATGATATCATTGATGCAGCAATGGCTATGGGATTCTTCTCTGTAACCGTCACAACAAACGCTCAGCAGGACTTCTCATGGATTCATCCGAACTCCATCTGGGTATCAATGGATGGCGTTGGAGAGTATCATGAGAGGGTAAGGGGCGAAGGCACTTTCGCAAGACTTGAAAACAATATCAAAAATAGCGGCAAGAAGCATATCTGCGTGAACATGGTAGTCAATTCCCTTAACTGGGCGTGTCTTGATACCGCTATGGAGTATGCTAAGAGCAATGAGTACATTGAGCAGATCTCAATTAACTTCCATACACCGTATCCAGGGACTGAGTACCTGATGCTTCCAAGCGAGAAGAAGGTAGAGCTTATTGACAAGGTCCTTGAGTATAAGAAGAAGGGTTATCCTATCATGAACTCAAGATCAGGTCTTAAGCGAATGAAGAAGAATACACTTGGACAGATGGGACGCGGTAAGGAATGCTTTGTCACCAATTTCATCTATCCCGATGGTGAACGTGGCCTCTGCGTTGGCTATGGTACAGATAAGTGTAGGCAGTGTGGATTCTGTATGGCAGGTGAGATGTCTTCAGTGTTCCATTTCAGCATAGATACTTTGTTTGCAGGATTCAAGCTCCGAATGTAGTGACCATACAACCATAATACCCATGAAAAGACTCATAGCAATTCTTTTGGCAGTGCTGTTGACCGCGATGTCGGCATACTCTCAGCAGCGTCAACACCTTTGGCCGAAGGGTAAGATGCCGGATGCTCAGAGCACCCAGATAGGAGCAATGTTTAAGGATGCCCAGGCTCCAGGATTCAAACCAGAAAAGAACCGTGAACCTTTTCTGGAGTGGTTCGATGCACCATCGGATGATGTGAGAAACGGTTCATGCATGATTCTTATTTCGGGAGGCAGCTATGAGGTACTGTATGATTCGAACCTTATTGAGCTTTGGAACAAAGAGCTCACGGCAAGGGGAGTCCAGTGTGTCAATCTTGTCTACAGAACACCTAGACCAGAAGGTCTACCAATTTACAAGAGTGCATGGGAGGATGGTCAGAGGGCTGTCAGACTTGTTAGAAATGAGGCAAAGAAGCGAGGGTTTGATTCAGAGAAGATTGGTGTTATCTCGATGTCTGCCGGATCTCATCTTGCTCTTCTTCTGGCAACAAGTTCGCAGACACCTGCATACGATAGGATTGATGCTCTCGATGATATCCCTTGCCATATCAATTGGGCGATTGTCAATGCTCCAGCATATGTAACAACCGATGGAGAGATAGGCGATACTGCTGAGTTCGGAGGCTTTGGCGTGGATGTCAAAATCAGTGATGTGTTCAAGTTTGACTCAAAGACTTGTCCTATGAGTCTCCATCATGGAGCAGCTGATGACTATACTCCAAACGGATCGACTCTAGTGTACAGGGAACTTAGAAAGTTGGGTATTCCTGCAGAACTGCATATCTATCCGGACAAGGGACATGGTGCATACGGCCTTGAAAGAGGTATCGAGTTCATGAATCAGATGGGGTATTTGGGAGAATTGTCTCCTTCTGTCCCTCTTATGCAGAGGTATTCAAGCGATGATTCCAGAGCCGAAGTCATAAGGCAGGATGTTTGGCCAGAAGGGAAGACTCCTAATTTTCAGGAGCATCAGTGCGTTCCGTATATAGAGTGGCATTTCCCGAAGGAGAAGAAGACAGATGCCATTCAGATTATCTACTCGGGTGGTGCATACTGGGGTAATGATCCTGGCGGCTTTGAGGTGACACCGGTCAGACGATATCTCAACGACAGGGGAATGACCGTTGTGACACTTAAGTACAGGACTCCTAAGCCTAATGGCCTTTCAAAGCATGTGTCTGCGTGGGAGGATCTTCAGAGAGCAATCAGGCTTGTTCGAAGCCAGGCAAAGGAAAGAGGACTTGATCCAGATAGGATCGGTATTATGGGAAGTTCCGCAGGAGGACATCTGACTCTTATGGGCGTAACGTCTTCAAGACAGCAGTCCTATCGTCCGATAGATGCGATTGACCGCCTGTCCTGCAAGGTGCAGTGGGGTGTTGCCATATATCCGGCTTATGTGCTTTCGGATGGGTTCGAAGGGGAGAATGCTCTCAAAGGAAATGGCGAAGACCTTACAATGGCACCTGAGTTTAATTTCGATATAGATACAGCTCCGACTATCTTCTTACAGGGAGATTCTGACCCATATTCGGCTATGGGTTCTGTAAGAGTGTGGGAAAAGATGAGAGCTATGGGAGTGCAGAGCGAACTTCATATCCTTGCAACCAGGGTTCACTGTTTCAATGCAGAGGCATCAGAAGGTACTGGAAGCTACACTTATATTGACAGAATCTGGGATTTTCTGACAGAGAAAGGATTTAATAGATAATACAATAACAACCGGTCCAATGACCGGTTGCTATGTTATCTGCCTTTATGCTGTTTTATGAACGCTTCTGCGTATTTGCAGCGGAACTCAAGTCCTCTCATTGTCTCCATAGGGTCATGATAGGTGGCAATGTTTTCGTCTGTGTGCTGGCTTTTGTGCATTAGATAGGCCCGTAGTTTTGCTTCTCTATATGGAGTGATGTCAACCCAGGTGTCTGGTGTGAAATTCTGTGTCTGGAGTCCAGTCATAACCTCCGCATAGTACAGGTCAAAGCTGTATCCGCTCTTTCTCCATGCATCGTATACAAGGATACTGCAGTTGCGGTGGTCTCTGTGGGAGTCGATCGGCCAGTGAGTTATTACAAGGTCCGGCTTTTCTTTAGTCACTAGATCAAGCATCTCGTCGTATGCCTTTGCGTTAATGTATGACTCTCCATCCACTTGAGACATGAACACGGCACGAACTCCCATGTCTGCACATGCATTGAGCGCTTCCTGATGACGAATTCTTGCAGTCTCTTCTTTGGACAGACCTTCAATGCCTCCTTCTCCTTGAGTGAAGTAGACGCTTACGACCTCACATCCCATGTTCTTGAGAACTAGCATGGTGCCACCGCACATGGACTCCGGATCATCCGGATGAGCTCCGATGACAAGAACTTTCTTATAATGTCCGTCTGTTATTTGCTGGCTGAACATTGGTAGAGCCAGTGACCATAGAATAATGCATAAGATAATTCGTTTCATGGCAACATGATATAATTGTTTCCACGAATTTACACTTTGCCAAGACTAATAGCAACTAATCAGCCTTTTTAAATGATGATATTTCTCCGAATCTGCTGCCTTTCTTCCAAAGGGCGTGGAGCTGCTTTTTATGAAGGCAGAGTTTCTCCTGACAGTTCTTGCAAATAATGGCGCTGTTTGTTTCTCTTGAAAATCTCTCAGGATGACGATATACAGTGATTTCCCATCTTGCGAGGATAATGATTGATAGAATTGATAGGCTAAGAGTGTAGCTGTTCCAGATCAGAAGAAGAGGAGTGCATATCATGGCAAAGTCCCAGTTGTAGATTCTGCAGCTGTTACAGCATCTGTTTTTCATCATCCAGCTCTGGAACGGGCAGAAGAAAAGGATGCATATCATATCGCAGATTGAGTAGAACAGTGCCACCAGAATGAGGGCTCCGTCATGAATAATCCCAAAGGAATGAAGCAGTGCGATGACTCCATTAAGGCCTATCCAGCAAAGAGCACTGGTTATGACTCCGTTGTTAATCTTTTTCAAGTCCGGTTCACTCACGGCAGTTGGCATAAAGTTCTTTTCGAACTGTTTCTGACAACCCATGCTTTCGAACTTTGTTGGTATTAGGCGAAGGACCATCTCAACAAAAAGGACGATCCATACAGCGATAAACAGCCAATTGTATTTGTCAAAGCAGTGCTCGAATGTTCCTTGACGGAATGATTCCCTGGTTAGGAAAAGAACAAGGGCCCAAAGGAACAATGATCCTCTATATACAAGACGTATATAGTGAAGTTTGGATATTTTTGATAAGTTCATTTTATGGTCTTTATTGGCATTTTATGCCAAATGGGGGCCTAAAGTTACAAAAAAAGCAATAATGACAATAAATTAAAGCTATTCTGTCTTCGTCTGGATCATCGCATAGTCCAGCTGTCAACTAACAGACCATCGCCTTTAAGTATAAAGACCAGATCATTTATGCCCTTCGGTGCTGAAATGATAGAGCAGGTTGTTACCCCGTCAATGAAAGTGCTTGCTATTAGTTCTCCATCCGGATTGTCCAGGTGAACATCTATCTGGCCTTGTCCGATGGCATTGAATGTAATCTTCCTTGTTCTTTTTGAGAACTCTACTCCCTTGACCTTGATGGCTCCTGTGCTGTCACTTTTTGCAAACATATTTCCAGGAAGGTCCTTGTCTTCAATGAAGCTCACTCCATCGGTTGCGAAGGTCATTTCCATTTGTTGAGTCTGGTAAGGATTGACAGTCCTGATTTGGGTGACTCCCTGGTTTGTTGCGTGAGCTAGTGATATCTTCTGAGTATCTTCGTCTACATCTATTTCATCCACGGCGATATTTCTGTAACCTCCTTTTATGCCCCTTGCGCTCTTTAGCGACATCGTATGATTGAACACATACCACTTGCCTTCATACTTTTGAAGATGTGTATGGTTGTTGCTGTACTCAAAGCCGTCTTCTCCCGGATTCTTCAGGTAGTAGTCCTGATACTTCCAGCTGCTCTGCTCAAGATAGTCTCCATCAGGAAGCATATATGCCATGCTGCAGCGGGGAGGAATCTGGGCACTTTCAGCCCAGTTCTCTTTATCCGTCCAGTCCAGATTATACAGGTAGACGAGTTTATCACCAATGATATTAAGTTCGTTTGCCTCAAAATGATAAGGTGCAGGAATAACACAGAATGGACTGTCAAAGGAAATCATGTCTTTTGAGAGTCTGGCGATTCGTGCTTTACCGGCGCCGAATGCAAGCCATCCTGTTCCGTCGTTGTCGATAACTACACCAGGGTCAAAAGGAACTGTGCAGTCTCCAAGTCCAGGTGTATTTGCATCAACAATGCTTTTCTCCAGTGGGCTTGTCCATGGTCCGACAGGCGATGTGGAAGTCAGTACTCCAGTTCCGTATCCGCTGTTCGAATAATATATGTAGAAATGAGTCTTCCCGTCATCTTCAACTCTACAGCAGATGCTTGGAGCCCATGATGCGATAATCCATGGAGATAACTGCTTTGTCGGAATAAGTCCATGATATGTCCAGTTGACCATATCGGTGGTTGACATCATGGCTAGAGTATTGATATGCTCATAGGTGTTGTCGCAGTCCTGTCCCATCTCATCGCACTGCTGCTGGTCATTTGTCCCATATACATAGAGCCTTCCGTTGTATTCGATGGAGGTAGGGTCTGCTGTATACTGGTGATCCAGTAGCGGATTGTGATAATCGTTACAGAATTTAAGGGTGTTGGTTATTTCGATCTGAAGAAGCTCATGCGGTCTGTTTTCCTTGCAGCTGATAATCGAAGCAATAACTACTATTAGAAGCAATCTTTTTGTCATATGAGGCTAGAAATTATTATAGATACTATGCAACATCAAAAATAGTGAATTAATCATTGATTTGAGTTTCTCTTTGCCAAATATGATGAGAGTTATTGTCTATCCTCTTCTGGACAATGGCCGTTCATGTCATAAAAGTCTCCAGTCATTGCTATAATTGTGCTGAGCTAAATGAACTCTCATTTTTTTTGCCTACTATTGGAACAATAGTAGCGCTAAATGAAAACAAACAATTATATCTCAATTATCCCTATTGCAGTGCTGGCAGTTGTTATAGCATTCTGCCTTAACGGACCTGCATCTTTCTGTCTTGCATACAGGGAACAGCAGCAGCTGTTCATGTATGACTGGGACTATGTGTGGAGTGTTCTTGCTTCTTCTGGGGGACTTGCAAAACTAGTTGCAAGATTCATAGTACAGTTCTTCTTCAATATCAAGGTTGCAGTCGGTTTTACCGTAGCACTTCTCTGCCTTTTGTCATATCTTCTTCTCAAGGTGATTGATGGCGAAGGAAAACATAAGGCATTCCGCCTTGTGATTTGCTGCGTTCCTGCAATCCTTCTTATGGCGACAACTGTTGACAACTATCTTCACTATGACTATGTTGTAGCAGCTATCTTAGGTCTTCTGTCAGCCCTTGCATATAAGAAGATTGGAAATGCAATCGTCAGAATTGCAGTAGGAGCTGTTGCTACAGTTCTTCTGTACATTTTGGCTGGCCCTGCTTCAATTCTTTTTGCCTTGTCGGCTGTAGCTATTGAAGTGTCAGATATTAAATCTTGGAAGTCGGCTCTGGTTCTAGTGCTTCCTATCATTTCAGTAGTGACAGCTTTTGCTGCATTCCAGATGGGCCTTATCCCGTCTCTTAGCTACGGAATTACTCCAGAGTTCTTCTATGAGACAACTTCTCCGCTTCCAGGCTTTTTCAATCTTGCCTGGTTCAGTATTCCTGCTGTTGTACTGCTGTCAAGTCTTGCTGCTTGCCTTAAGAAGGGTAAGTATATTCCGATTGCAGTGGCAGTCCCAGTTCTGGGTGCGAGCATTTTCTTCTCACTGATGAAGGAGATGAATATTCTCAAGACTGAGAATGCTGTAATCTACAGATACGAGTATTATGTCCAGAACGAGCAGTGGAAGAACCTTGAGAATTACGCTATCCGTAATATTGGAAGATTTGAGGATGCGAACTATTACAATCTTGCAAAGTCAAAGCTTGGACTTCTCAGAGATGGACTTCTGTCTCATGTTCAGCCAGGCCCTTTCAGCTTGATCTATATCCCTGATATCCAGTCAGCAGATATGCGTCTGTCTTATGTCCTCTATGAGATGGGTAACATAGCGGCGGCTGAGAATGTAGCTTTCAATGCTCTTAGAACACTTAATGGATACAAACCATCTATGCTTAAGGTCTGCACTGATGTGGAGATTGCAAGAGGTAAGATGGAAGTTGCGAAGAAATACAACCAGCATCTTCTCAAGAGCATTCACTATAAGGAGTGGGCAAGATCCAGACAGGATGTCATTGACGGAATCAAGCCTATTTCTTCTCTTCCGGATGTTGAAAGGGCTGCATCAGTTATCCCTGAGGAGAACGGCTTTATCATCGCGCCTTCTCCAATCGATGACCTCTACAGGATCCTTGATACAAACCCTAATGACGAGAGGGCGATCAGCTACCTTATCGGTCTTCTTGTCCTGTCAAAGGATCATAACGCTGTATACGATTATGTGAACAAGTACTACCAGGGAGGGACTCTTCCAATCCCAGCTCAGGAGGCACTCGTGTTCATGTGGGACTACTATGCAAATGCAGACCAGGTTCTTCTTATCACAAGGGGTATGACACTTGATGAGCTGAACAAGTACAGAAGTATTGACAAGCAGTGGCTCCTTGACCATGGTGTAGAACCGAAGACATTCTCAAGGTTTGAGTCATTCAAGGAAGGGTATGCCAAGGCTGGCGGACCATCTGTTGAGGTTGAGAGACAGAGCTACTGGTTCTATAGACTATTTGTTAACACTGATTTTGAGTAAGAGTCATGAAGTACACACATATTACATATATTTTGCTTTCAGTTCTTTGCGTATTCTCTGTGGCGTCCTGCTCTTCTGTAAACGTCACATCTGAGGGAACCATATCCAAGGATGCTGAAATTTATCCTGATTACAGGGATGTAACAGTCCCTTGTAACATCGCTCCGATGAACTTCAATTATATCGGTCCCGGTGATGCTGCTGTTCTTTCCATTGAAGGTGTAGGACAGATAAAGGCAGATAAGGACGGACTTTTCAAGTTCTCTAAGAAGATCTGGAACAAGATCATTGAAGCAAAGGGAGCTGAGTTTACGGTAATGGCAAAGATTGATGGAAAATACCAGTCATACAATCCTTTCAGAATTGAAGTGAGCGATGATGAGATTGACCAGTTCCTTGTCTATAGACTTATCCCTCCTGGATACCAGGGATGGAAGGATATGGGTATCTATCAGAGAGACCTTTCTTCCTACGAGCAGACTGTGGTTCTTGCAAATAACCTTACCTCGGAGGGTTGTATGAACTGCCATTCGTTCAATATGCGTAACCCTGAGCAGATGGTGTTCCATACAAGATCACGTTTTGCCGGTACAACTGTTGTGGATGGAGATATGGTTGAGAAACTCAACACAAAGACAGACTCTACTATCAGCAACTTCGTATATCCGTTCTGGCATCCTGACGGAATTCATATTGCATTCTCCGTGAACAGCAACTTCCAGAGCTTCTATTCTTCTCATATCGACAGAATTGAGGTATTTGATAAGGCATCTGATATCATTGTGTATAACATCAAGACAAAAGAGATCACGTGGTCTCCGCTTACTAAATCAGAAGATCAGTGGGAGGTCAGCCCATGCTTCTCTCCTGACGGAAAGTATCTGTATTTCAGTAGTGCTGATCCTGTTCCTGAAATGCCTGATGACCATAAGGATGTCCGTTACAGCATCAAGAGAATTGCTTTCGATGCAGCTACTGAGACATATGGAGAGACTCTTGAGACAGTCTATGACGCTCATGAGACAATGAAGAGTGCTTCATTCCCTAGAATCAGCCCTGATGGTCGCTATTTGGCTTTCACTGAGCAGGATTTCGGATATTTCGCTATCTGGCATACTCCAGCTGATATTAAGATGCTTGATCTTCAGAGCGGAATAGGTAATGCTGACTATACTGTCGTGGAGAAAGACGATATGAACTCTGAAGCGGCAGATAGCTACCACACATGGAGCGGAAACTCAAGATGGATGGTGTTCTCAAGTAGAAGAGATGACGGCCTTTACACAAGACCATATATTGCATATGTCAACGAAAAAGGCGAGAGCAGCAAGGCATTCATGCTTCCTCAGAAAAATCCTCGCAAGTACTACGACAACCAGATGTGTTCATACAATATCCCTGAACTTGCAAGTTCCAAGGTTAAGGTAACACCTCACCAGTTCGAGGATGTTCTTCGTAACACTAGAGGTACAAACGTAAAAGTCAAGCAGTAAAAAACAATAATTCCCGGTTCAGAAAATGAATCGGGAATTGTTTTTCTTAAAGGAATTGGTAGTCTCTAGTTGTGATTACCCAGTCGAAGATGGATTTTCTTAAGGGAATCTAGCGGTGTTTCGAACGGCTCGACTCCACCTGGAAGTGGCATTCCAGAGAATGTCTGGAAATACCCTAGACAGGCATCTTTCCACCATACGGCATCATGCGCCTGGATCTCGAGTTTAGACTCAACATCCTGCCAAATAGATGGGTCAATGTACGGTTTGACAGATCTCCAGACAGAGAGATACTCTCTGGTAGAGTCTATACCTCTTTGGTATCTTAGGCACATCTCCTGCCATAGGGTGTTACCATCAGGCATACCATAGTCCCAAGGGAGATGATGGAACCAGAGAAGGTACTGCTCAGGACAGGTCTTCACATCGTTATATTGACTCCTTAGGGGCTCCGGATACTGGGAAACGGTATCGCTTCCACTAGTTGTTCTGTCGAATCCTATTCCCATGGAATCTGCTTTGTGATAGTATTTTGGAAGCCAGTCAGGTCTAGCGCCAGGGATTGTGCACCAAGGCTCCGGTCCGTAGTGGTGATCCCATGCGAAGATATGATGAAGGCCAAGCGGCATCATATAGTCCACGCATGCTTGTCTGGATCCAACCATCATACCTACAATCGGATTGGCAACCTTTTTATTGTAGCTGCTCTTTGACATGTACCATGGCTTCGGGAATGTCGCTGCTACCCATTCACGGGCAATCTGCTCAGTCGATAGGGTAGGGTCCCATGCAAGTCTTCCGAAAGCATACCAGTTGGCCTGCGCAAAGATATGCCCGCACCATGAGTCAAAGTCGCCTTCTTTATCCCAGTTTCTGTCAAGACCGGATTTAAGCTGTCTTATTGACGGGAACTTGTCTTCTCCAATATTGGCAACTCCGCTTATCGCATTTCCTTTGGGGTAGAAGTCAAGGCACTCCTTCCACATAGGGGAGAGGAATACAAGGTGCGATCCCTGACCGAGATACTCCTGTGTTATCTGAAGCTCTGGAGCAAGTGGAGTCTTGTCCATAGCCAGGAACAGTGGACTTACAGGTTCAGTTGGCTGGAAGTCAACAGGTCCGTTCTTTACTTGTATGATTACATTGCTGGCGAACTGCCCGTCCAGAGGCTGGAACTCCTCATAGGCCTGCTTTGCTCTATCTGGCGATGATGCTGAATATACAAATGATCTCCATAGAAGAATTCCGCCGTGAGGCTCAAGTGCGGCCGCAATCATGTTCGCTCCGTCTACATGAGTTCTGCCGTAGTCCTGTGGACCGCTCTGCCCCTCGGATGATGCCTTTACCAGGAATCCTCCAAAGTCCGGAATTATCGAATAGATGTAGTCTACCTTATCTTTCCACCAGTCTTTGACCGTTTGATCTAGCGGGTCGGAAGTTGGAAGCTCCTTTAGGGCTGATGGGGTGGCGAAGTTTACGGAAAGGTAAACCTGCATTCCGTAGTCACGAAGTATGTCAGCTATCTGCCTGACTCTTTCAAGATGCTCTTTGTCCAGAACCTTTGGGGATGCGTTGACATTGTTGAGGACTGTTCCGTTAATGCCAATCTTCTGATTGAGCTTTCCATACATGGCAATCCTTTCGGTTGGGATGCTTTCTGAAGTCCATTCCCAGATACTATGTCCTGCATAACCTCTTTCGATTGTGTCATCAAGATTGTCCCAGTGGTTGAGTATCCTTCGCTCAAAGGCGGGTTCTCCTGATAGAGTCAGATCCGAGTTTAGCCATAGTGAGTCATTAAATGGAGCCTGCCACCCTG